>JAEURA010000251.1 GCA_016789005.1 Anaerolineae bacterium | reverse complement strand
CAGTCTTCCTCGGTCAGACGCACCGCGCGCAGCACATCCGTCATATGATGCTGCCCAAACGTCAGCGCTTCTCCCAACGCCAGCATCACCCCGCGCACAAACACCCGTTCCTGGCTGAATGCCCGCTGACACTCATTCAGCTGTCTCAGCAATTCCTTGACCAGCGTTGTATTCTGTGGCACTGTCTTCATTGGAAAATGACCTTTTGGTGGTTGTCGATTCGTAACCTACATTCTCACCGAAGGTCATTTCTTTTTCCAGAAAGAGCCAAACGTCAGGGACGATGCAGGCATCGTCCGTTGAAGTACCCAAAATATTGAAATGCACCCTTGCGGCGGCGCTCCTGTTGACAATGAACAGCCCTCATGCCATAGCGTTGGGGGATGCGGAAACTGCGCCAGTTACGTGAGCAGGGAAACGAGGTTACAATCAGCAGCGTACAAGATGGAGTCCTGCACGATGGCTGACCGTGCCACCTTGACTAAACCCACAACGGTTGATGAATTTGACCATTTCGCCGCGCTGCCCGAAAACGTGGGGCATAAGCTGCAACTCGTCGACGGGGAGATCATCGAGGAAATGCCCAAATTTGCCCATGCTCGGATCGCAAGTCGGCTCATTCTTTGGTTGGGGAAATTCTTCGAAGAACATCCTATCGGGGAAGTGTTCGCAGAACTTCGCATCGCCCTCCCTGACGAACTGATCAATGCTCGCATTCCAGACATATGTGTCGTGATTGGTCGACAAGACGAACTTGCCGGCTTGGGCGTCAATGACGCGCTTCCATTCATGCCCGACCTGATCATCGAAATACAATCTGAAGGGCAAACCGACCGCTACATGAGCGATCTGGCAGATTACTACCTGGAGAGAGGCTGCCGGATGGTCTGGATAATTTACCCCGATCTCAAGCTGGTCGAGTGGTTGACCCCGACTGAACGCCATTTGCTGCTATTGGAGGGCACAATCAGCGGCGGTGATGTGCTGCCGGGACTCAGCGTATCAGTCGCCAAACTATTCGCTTAAGTGTCCGGTGCTTCACCCCATGAACTGGCGCATCCAGGTTTCCAGGGTCAGCAGGCGGAAGATGACTTCGACCTGGGGGGCGCGCCCGCTGAAATGATCGCGCAGCAGCCGCTCTAGCGCCGGGCGCTCGAACAGATCGCGCAGGCGCGCGCCGGGGTCGAGCAGGCGCTGGGCGATGCGCGGGCGCAGCGCGTGGGTGAACCAGCCGAGGATCGGCGTCTCAAACGGCTTCTTCGGGCGTTCCAGCGCCTCGGTGGGCAGCAGCGGGCGCATGGCTTCGCGCAGGGCATACTTGTTGGCGCGCAGACGCAGCGCCGCCGGGATGCGCGTCGCATAGTCGAGCAGCGCCGGGTCGAAGAAGGGGACGCGCGCTTCCAGCGAGTGCGCCATCGTCACCTTGTCGGCGACGAGCAGGGCGTTGCCGGTCAGCCAGGTGTTGATGACGAGCGCCTGCGCCGCATCATCGACATCGTAGCGCAGCGATCTGCCGATCAGCGCGGCGTAGGTCCGCTCCTTGTGCTGCGCGGCTTGCCAGGCGGCGCGCAGCGGCGCGCCATACAGCCGGCGGCGCAGCGTGTCGCTCATGACCAGCCCGTCGAACGACGCCGTGCGGCGCAGCGCCTCGTCGCGCGGCAGGAAGCGGCTGCGCCAGCGCGGCAGATAGGTCGGCAGCGCGCCGACGTAGCGGAAGCGCTTCATAGCGGGGTAGTACGGCTCCAGCGCCGCCAGGGCGTTCGCCAGCGCCGGAATGCCCTCGCCGCCGCCCCGGCGCGCCCGCAGGATCTCGGCGAACAGCCGGTGTGACGGGTAGCCGCAGAAGACCTCGTCGCCGCCCAAACCGGTCAGCACCACTTTGACCTGCTGCGCCGTCTCTTCCGCCAGCAGCAGCAGCGACACCGCCGACGCATTGGCGTTCGGCTCGTCGTGATGCCAGACGTAGCGCTCGAAACCGCGCCACCAGTCGTCGGCGGTGATGATGCGCGCCTGATGCTGCGCCCCGAAATGCGCCGCAATGCGCGCCGCGCCGTCCAGCTCGTTATCGCGGGTTGGCATGGCATAGCCGACGGTGAAAGTGCGCACCCGTTCGCCGACGCTCGCCGATGCGCCGATCTCGCGGCTCATCAGCGCCAGGATCGACGCTGAATCGACGCCGGCGCTGAGGAACAAGCCCAGCGGCACGTCGCTGCGCAGGTGCAGCCGCACCGAGTCCGTCAGGCGGTCGCGCACTTCACCCAGGATGGACTCTTCGCTTTCGCCTTCGCGCGCCCCGACCACGCCGACGTGATCGCGCCCGAATTCCCAGAAGGGATGCAGCCGCGCCTGACCGCCCTCGACGATCAGCGCGTGACCGGGGGGCAGGCGGCGCACCCCGGCGAACAGCGTCTCTTCGCCGATCATGTAGCCGAAAGAGAGGAAGGTGTCCAGCACGTCGCGGTCCAGGGCGCGCGGGACGGTGGGATCGGTCAGCAGGGCTTTGACTTCGCTGGCGAAGCGCAGCATGCCGTCATGCTGGCACAGGTAGAGCGGCTTCATGCCGATGTGATCGACCGCCAGCAGCAGCCGCCCCTGCCGCGAATCCCAGAGGGCGAAGGCATACATGCCGCGCAGGTGGTCGAACATGCCCAGGGCGTACTGCTCGTAGAGGTGGATCAGCGTCTCGCCGTCGCCGTCGGTGCGCAGGGCGTGTCCCTGGGCGATGAGCGTCCGCCGCAGCTCTTTGTAGTTGTAGATTTCGCCGTTGAAGACCAGGGCAATCGAGCGGTCCTCGTTGTAGAGCGGCTGGCTGCTGCCGTCCACGTCGATGATGCTCAGGCGGCGCATGCCCAGGGCGACATCCGGCTGCTCGGCAGGGGCATAGAAACCGTCACCGTCCGGTCCGCGATGGCGGATGGCGTCGGACATGGCGCGGACGGCGCTCAGACTGGCGCGCCCGCGCCCCTGCTGGTCGAACAATCCACAAATTCCGCACATAGCGCCCCTCGCGATGCCCATCGAAGCGGCGATTCTAAGCGATCCGCCGGGGCGCGGCAACGGAGCGTGAAACCGGTTCGCCCGCAGACTCCTGCAGGGCAAACGCATCAAATTTCCCGATGGGGTCACAACAGACATGCTGGGTCTTGTAGGGGCGGTTCGTGAACCGCCCGCGATTTCGGGCGCATCGCGATGCGCCCCTACAACACGTTCTG
>JAEURA010000241.1 GCA_016789005.1 Anaerolineae bacterium | reverse complement strand
ACAGCGGGGTGGTCACTCGAAGACAAGCTCCCCGTTGGCTTCGCCGGAGAGCGCGACCGGCTCGCCCAGACGGCGGTTTTCTCCCCAGCGCACCGGCAGGCGCGTCCCGGCGCGGACGAAGACCGGGATGCGATCCAGCGGCGCATCGACGGTCACGGTCGCGCCGCCGACGTAGGCGCTGCCGCCCCACAGATCGCGCCAGCCGCCCTCCGGCAGGTAGACCTCGGCGCTGGTCACACCCGGCTCGGTGATCGGGCAGACCAGCAGCGACCGCCCGAAATAATACTGGCTGTCGGCGGCGCGCGGATCGGTCCAGCGGACGGCGCGCATCATCGGCTCGCCGGCGGCGGCGCTGTGCTGCGCTTCCTGCCAGATGTAAGGCATCAGGTTGTGGCGCACGTCGGTGAAGAAGCGGAAGAAGGGGACGACGCGCTGGTCGCCGGTATGCGCCTGGATGTGCCAGGGGGTGCGGTCCTTGAGCGGCAGGCGGTGGGCGTTGTATTCCGAGTGGTACTGGAAGATCGGGCAGAATGCCGCCATCGCCGTCGCGCGCAGATAGAGTTCCGCCGTCGGCAGTTCGCCGCTGAAGCCGCCAATATCCCAGCCCCAGAAGGCGAGTCCCGACGCGGCGGCAGACAGCCCGGCGAGGATGGTGTGACGGAAAGCGTCCCAGGTCGAATTTTCGTCGCCCGCCCAGTGCGCCGGGCAGGACTGCGACCCGGTGAAACCGGCGCGGCTGAAGGTCAGCGCGTCGCCGCCCCGGTGAGCGGTGGCGAAATCGTAGTACGCCTGGGTGTACAGGCGGGGGTACTCGTTCCACACGTCTGCGCCGGTACGCCCGTCGGAAAAGACCGCCTCGGTGCTCCACAGATGCTCGCCGCCGTCGGTCTTGAAGCCGTCGACGCCCATCTCGTCCAGCAGATAGGCGCGCTTGTTCAGCCACCAGTCGCGCGCGGCGGGGTGGGTGACATCCCAGACCCATCCACCCCGGAACCAGAACGGGCGGATGGCGTGCGGCGTCCCGTCGGGGTCTTTGACGGCGAACCCCTGAGCGGCGAAATACGCCCGGTCGGCTTCGTGCTGCGAGTGCGCTTCGTCCACTCGTTTAAGCGCCGGAATCTGCCACAGGATCAGGCGGATGTTCTGCGCGTGCAGCCGGTCGATCATCGCCTTCGGGTCCGTCCATTTGCCATCGGGCGGGAAGGTGAAATCGCCGTAACGGAACGCCTGATCGCCCGGTTTTGGGGTGTACTGGGCGTCGTTCCAGATGTAGAAGGTCGTCTCGTCGCTCCAGGCTTCGATGACCAGCACCGAAGGCGTGATGCGGTGTTCGAAGCTCGCCCGGACCTCCGCTTCCACCCGCGCCTGCGAGTTCCATTCGTTGCCGCTCATCCATAAGCCGAACGCCCACAGCGGCGGCAGGACGGTCTTCCCGGTTGCGGCGCTGAAGGCGCGGATGATCCCCAGCGGGTCAGCGTCGGCGAACCAGCGCAGGGTCAGCGCCTGGTCTTCGCCCAGGTCCGCCTCCAGCGTCCAAACGTCGGGCGCGCTGGCGCACAGGTCGAACTGCATCCAGCGGCTGCTCTCCACCCACACGCCCCAGCCCGCCGACGACAGCAGGAAGGGGATGGGCATGTAGGTCCGCTTGCCCTGCGACTTGTACTGCTCGTAGAGGCGTACGTCCAGGATTTCGCCGCGCTGATCGAGGGCGTTGTAGCGCTCGCCCAAGCCGAAGAATCGCTCCTCTTTCCCGGCGGCGAAGGTCAGGCGAACGCGGCGGGCGTGGGAGCTGTTCGACCCCGGCGCGCCGGTCAGCCATTCGATGCGGCGCACGCCGGGGAGCCGCTCAACGCCCCCCGCCGCTCCAGCAGGGACGGAAATCCCCCGCCGCACGGTCATCCGGTGCGCTTGAAGGTCGAAGGAGAAGCCTCCGCCTGCTTCCCAGGCTTCGCCGCGCAGGCTGGTGCTGCTCTGGAGCACGCCGTCGGCTTCGACGGTGTAGGCGAGGACGCCCCCATGCGGCGGGGCAGTCAGCCGCGCCCGCCAGACATCCTGTTCGACGTGGACGATCCGCTCCAGAAATTCCGCGCCAACCCCGTGTTCCGCTTCCTGCTGCCACTGGGGCAGGGCTTCCGCCTCGATGGGTTGTTGATCCACGCCGTCGAGGGCGACCAGGACGCGCAGGCGCTTGACCTTCCCCGGCGGGCGCGTCACGATCCCGACGGTGAAGGGTTCGTCCGCGAGCGGCTGGCGGGGGAAGCGCTCTTCGGGAAGCTGCTCGTAGGGGTGTTCCTGACCGAACGGAGTATGAACGGCGAGCGTTGTCATGAGGCGGTCGTCCTTGTCGTGTGCGGTGGTGCAGAAGCGATCCGCCGGGGTAGGGCGTGTGCCCCGCCCCGGCGGTGTACAGCGTGTTTGCGGGAGCTTACTGAACCAGCGCGTCGAGTTCGGCTTTCGCCTGATCAAGCGCTTCCTGCGCGGTCAGTTCGCCATCGACGACGCGGGTGAGCGCCGCGTTGACGGCATCCTGCATTTCGTTCTGGCGCTCGATGACCGGCGGTGTGACCGGGTTTTCCAGCGCGGCGAAGACGGCGGCGCGGTTGGCGGGCGGGGTCAGCGCCAGGTATTCCTCGAAGTAGGCAGGCTGATCCAGCGCTGGCAGTTCCCATGCTGAGGCGACGCGCACGCGGGCGGCGGTTTCGCTGCCTGCCATGAACTGTGCCCAGGCAGCGGCGGCTTCGGCGTTGGCGGTGGTGGCGCTGACGGCGACGCCGTTGGCGAAGAAGTGGTTGGCGTGCTGGTTGAGCATTGGCTCAACTTCCACGTTCCAGGCGAAGGGTGCTTCAGCGAACGCGCCGAACATCCAGATGCCGGTGACCAGCATGCCCAGCTTGCCGCTGGTGAACAGGTCGCCATCGCTGACGCCGGAAAGCTCGGCGGCGGTCGGCATCAGGTCTTCATTCATGAAGCTGACCATCGTCTCCAGCGTCGCCACGCAAGCCGGCGAGTTGAGGGTCGATTCGGTCATGTCGGCATTGAAGAATTCGCATTCGCCGTTCTGCCCGGCTTTCTTGTAGAACTCCCAGAACTGGACGGGCGAGAAAATACCCCAGGTGTCGCTGCCCAGCGCACGGATCGCAGCGGCGGCGGCGCGGGCATCTTCCCACGTCCAGTCGGCGGTCGGGTAGGCGACGCCGGCGGCGTCGAACAGGTCGGCATTGTAGAACAGCAGCACCGTCGAGAAGGTCGCCGGCAGCGCCATCTGCGCGCCTTCGTACTGGAAGGCTTCCAGGGCGCGCGGATAGAACGGTGCCTCGGCGCTCAGGTAGCTGCTCACATCCAGCAGCGTGCCGTTGGCGGCGTAGGTGACGAAGTTCTCATAGTTGAGTTCGAAGACGTCCGGCGCGTCACCGCTGACGACATCCGCCTGAAGCAGGGTGAAGTAGTCGGCGAACGGCGCGGTTTCGACCTCGACGGTGACGCCCGGATTCGCCTCTTCAAAGGCGGCGATGATGGCGTCCAGGTCTTCCAGGTGATCCGGCGCGGCGGAAAAGGTGAAGTAGCGGATGGTGGTCTCCTGCGCCAGCGCCGGTACAATGCCGACCGCCAGCAGCAGCAGCCCGATCAAGAACAGTTTACGTGCCATGATGCGATTTTTCTCCCTCTGAGTTTGAACGTTACGATTCCACGCAACATCGTTGCGAACGCAACCTCTATTCAGACCGCCTATCCCTTGATACCGCTGGCGACGGCGCTGCCCACGAACCATTTCTGCGCCAGCAGATAGGCGATCAGGATCGGCAGGACGGTGATCACCGCGCCCGCCATGACGAGATTCCACTCGGTGAGCGCGCGCGGTCCGGCTTGCAGCGTCGCCAGCGCGACGGGCAGCGTGAGCACCTCTTCCTTGCGGGCGACGAACAGCGGCAGCAGATAGGCGTTCCACGACCCCATGAAGCTCAGCACGACCAGCGTGGCGATGGCGGGCATGTTGAGCGGCAGCACGATGCGCCAGAAGATGGTGAAAGGATTCGCGCCATCGACGAACGCCGCCTCCTCGAAATCCTGCGGCAGGCTGAGGAACGACTGGCGCAGCAAGAAGGTGCCGAAGGCGTTGAACAGCCCCGGCACGATCAGCGCGGCATAGGTGTTCATCCAGCCCAGCTGGCGGATGAGGATGAACTGCGGGATGACCAGCACTACCGATGGAACCATCATCGTCGCCAGATAGAGCGTGAAGACGATGTTCCGCCCGCGCCACTGAAGGCGAGCGAAGGCATATGCCGCCATCGCCGAGATGAGGATCTGCCCGGCGGTGGTGGCGATAGCGACGAAGGCGCTGTTGAAGAGCATCCGTCCGATATTCATGCGCTCGAACAGCCCGGTGTAACTTTCCAGCGTGACCGGGTCCGGCAGCAGGCGGGGCGGCGTCTCCAGGATGTACTGCTGCGCCTTGAGCGACGTGCTCAGCATCCAGCCGAAAGGGGCGACCATGAGGATCACTAGGGCGACCATCACGCCGTAAAGGGCGAGGCGGCCCGGAGTGAGCGTTCGGCGGCTGGCGCG
>JAEURA010000219.1 GCA_016789005.1 Anaerolineae bacterium | reverse complement strand
CAGAAACGCACTGCTGCCGCCGCCTGTTGTTCAAAACCGTTCAGGGCTTCCAGCCACACGCGCGGCTGACTCTTGATCTCTGATAGCGTGATTTCGCCGTGTGCCACAGCCTCGCGCCTCCTTTTCAAGTCACGCATCGCTGTCACAATCGGCGCTATAATACCCTATACATTTTGAGATAGCGTTATTGGTGAAAGAGAATGGTTTCGACTTTAGCGCCGGATCGCGTCGTCAGGACCACCTGCCCCTACTGCGGTGTCGGCTGTCAGATGGACCTGCACGTCCGCGACGACCTGATCTACCGCGTGACCGCCCCGTTCGACGCTGCCCCCAACTTCGGAAACCTGTGCGTCAAAGGGCGGTTTGGGACCGATTTCGCGACTCACCCCCGGCGGCTCAAGCGCCCGCTGATCCGTTCTGGCGCGCGGGGGGAATTCCGCGAGGCGAGCTGGGAGGAGGCGCTGGCGTTGGTGAGCAAGCGCCTGGCGGACATCGTGCGGCGGCATGGCGGCGACAGCATCGCCACTTACGCCTGCGCCAAAGCCACCAACGAGGACAACTACATCTTTCAGAAGTGGGTGCGGGCGGTGATCAAGACCAACAATGTCGATCACTGCGCGCGTCTGTGCCATGCCGGCAGTGTGACCGGGCTTCAGCTTGCTCTGGGGTCCAGCGCCATGAGCAACAGCATCCGAGAGATGGAGCACCTGGACACCTTCATCGTCACCGGCAGCAATACGACCGAGACGCACCCGGTGATCAGCCTGTTCCTGAAGCGCGCCGTCCGCCAGAACGGCGCGCGGCTGATCGTCATCGACCCCCGACAGATCGAACTGACCGATTTTGCCACGCTGTGGCTGCGTCAAAAGCCCGGCACCGACGTGGCGGTCTTTCAGGCGATGGCGCATGTCATCGTCGCGGAAGGCTTGACCGACCCGGCGTTCATCGCCAGCCGCACCGAAGGCTTCGAGTCCTACGTGGAAAGCCTGGAAGACTTCACCCCGGAATGGGCGGAGGAGGTGAGCGGCGTCCCCGCCGAACAGATTCGCCAGGCTGCCCGCCTCTATGCGAGGGCGGAGCAGGCGGCGATCTACTGGGGCATGGGCATCAGCCAGAGCACGCATGGGACGGACAACGCGCTGTCGCTGGCGAATCTGGCGCTGATGACGGGGCACATCGGCAAGCCGGGGACGGGCTTGAACCCCCTGCGCGGTCAGAATAACGTCCAGGGCTGTTCCGACAGCGGCGGGCTGCCCAACGTCTACACCGCCTACCAGCGGGTTGACGATCCGGCGGTGCGCGCCGTCTTCGAACGTCAGTGGCAGACGACTCTTTCGCCTGACCCTGGTCTGACCGTCACCGAGATGGTGGATGCCGCCCTGACCGGCAAGATTCGCGCCATGGTGGTCATGGGCGAGAACCCGCTGATGAGCGAGCCGAACCTGGCGCACGCCCAGCACGCGCTGGATGCGCTGGAGTTCATGGTGTGCATTGACATCTTCATGAACGAGACCGGCGAGCGCGCCGACGTGATCCTGCCGTCCACCAGCTTCGCCGAAAAAGACGGGACCTTCACCAACAGTGACCGCCGCGTCCAGCGGGTGCGCGAGGCACTGCCGCCGGTCGGCGAGGCGCGCCCGGACTGGCAGATCGTCGGTGATCTGGCGAAGCGGATGACTGCCCTGCTCGGACTCGAACCCGGCGCGGGCTTCGACTACGCCGCTCCACAGGACATCTGGGAGGAGATGCGCGCCGTGACGCCCGATTTCTACGGCATCACCTACGAACGTCTGGAGCGCGAAGGCGGCGTGCATTGGCCCTGCCCCAGCCTCGAACACCCCGGCACGCCCTACCTGTTTGAGGAGTCCTTCCCGCGCGGCAGGGGCAAGTTCTGGGCGCTCGAATATGGCACGGAGAGCGAACAGCCTGACGTAGAATACCCCTATCACCTGACGACCGGGCGAGTCCTGTTTCAGTGGCACGGCGGCACGATGACGCGCCATTCCAACCTGGATCAGGCATTCCCGGAACCGATCCTGGAGATGCACCCGGATGATGCGCACGCCCTGGGCGTGGTCTCTGGCGACTGGATAGAGACGACCTCGCGCCGGGGCAGCGTGGTCTGCCGGGTGATGGTGACCGGCAGGTCGCCGCAGGGCACGGTCTTCCTGCCGTTTCACTTTGTCGAGGCGGCGGCGAACCTGCTGACGCTGGACAAAATCGACCGGCGCGCCAAGATTCCTGATTTCAAGATGGCGGCGGTCAGGCTCCGCAAGGTGGAAGCGCCTCAGCGTGAGGGCGCAGACATCCCGCTGACCGAACGCGGCGCGATCAAAGAGCCGACCCGCTACGTCCATTGAGCCGAGAAGGGTGCAGGGACTCGTGATGTCATTCACGCTCGCCATCATCGCCGGGGGGAAGAGCGCGCGCATGGGGACGGACAAGTCGTTTGTGCCGATCCTGGGCAGACCGCTCATCGAACATCTCCTCGCCCGGACCGCCGACCTGGGGCAGGCGGAGACGCTGCTGGTCACCAACCGCCCCGCCGACTATGCGGCGCTGGCTCTGCCGATGGTCGGCGACGTGCTGCCGGAAAAAGGCTCGCTGGGCGGCATCTACACGGCGCTGCACTACAGCCGCAGCCCGTTCACCCTGGTCCTCGCCTGCGATATGCCGTTCGTCAGCCCGAACCTCCTGCGCACCATGGTCGACTTGAGCCAAGGCGGCGCGTTCGACGTGATCGTCCCGCGCGTCGCCGGCTACCCGGAAGGGCTGCACGCCGTCTACAGCCGCGCCTGCCTGCCGCACATTCGCGAGCGGCTCGACGCCGGGCAGCTCAAGGTGATCGGATTTTACGAGGCGGTGCGGGTGCGCTATCTCGACGAGGCGGAATATCAGCCGTTTGACCCGAAAGGAACAGCGTTCTTCAACGTCAATACCCCGGAAGAATTGGCACAGGCGCAGCGCCTCGCGCAGGCAGCCTCCTGAAAAATGAAAAAGGAACTTCTTGAGCGTGAATGAGTCGAACAACCTGCCGGAACTGGACGACATTTTAGGGCTGTATGTGGGGCGTACGCGCGAGGCGCTGCTGCCTCTGCTTTGGGATATTCAGGCGAGCCAGGGACATATTTCGCCGGAGGCGGTTCGCGCGGCTTCCCACACGCTGCGTGTCCCCGAAGCCGACATCTACGGCGTGATCGGCTTCTACACCCTGTTTCACGATCAGCCGACCGGCGACTCCATTGTTCGCGTCTGCACCGATCAGGCGTGCGGGCTGGCGGGGGCGGACTCTCTGTTGGCGGACCTGCGCGGCCGCTTGTGCGACGCGGGAAACCCCTGCACGCTGGAACACAGCTCCTGCCTCGGCTTGTGCGAGTACGCGCCGGCGGCGCTGATCAGCCGGCGCGGTAGAGAGGATGCGCTCGTCTCCGCCGCCGGTGTCGATGACCTGCTGGGCGATCCTCATCCCCGCCGTGCGCTCGCCGTCGGCTATCCTGCTGTGCTGGTCGCCGGAGTTGAGGACGGCGAAGAGGAGACGCTGGCGCGCTATGGCGACTACGCTGGGCTGCGCCGCGCCCTCCAGGCGATGACGCCGCAGGGGGTCATCGGCGAGGTCAAGGCGTCCGGCTTGATCGGGCGCGGCGGCGCAGCCTTCCCCACCGGCGCGAAGTGGGAGGGCATGTGGGCGAACCCGCCGGACGTGCCGCGCTATATCGTCAGCAACGCCGACGAGAGCGAACCAGGCACTTTCAAGGACCGGGTGCTGCTGGAAGATCGTCCGCATCTGCTGCTGGAAGGCATGGCGCTGTGCGCCTATGCCGTCGGCGCGCGGCAGGGCTATCTGTATGTGCGCGGGGAATACCCGGAAGCGCTGCGCCGGGTTCAGACAGCGGCGCAGGAAGCGCTCGACGCTGGTTTCCTCGGCGACGACATCCTGGGGAGCGGTTTCTCGTTTCACCTGGAGATTCGACGCGGGGCGGGCGCGTACATCTGCGGGGAGGAGACTGCGCTGTTCGAAGCTATCGAAGGCAAGCGCGGATTCCCGCGCATCAAGCCGCCGTTCCCGACGACGCACGGGCTGTTCGGCGCGCCGACGGTGATCAACAACGTCGAGACGCTGTGCGCCGTGCCCGGC
>JAEURA010000204.1 GCA_016789005.1 Anaerolineae bacterium | reverse complement strand
TATGGAAGCCCTGCGCCCGCTCGACGGCGCGGCAAACGGCGCGCTCGACCTCACCTCAGGGGTGGCGGCGGCGCTGGCGGTCGGTTCGATGGCGGCGCTGCTGCGCTGGCGGGTCAACGCCACCCTGCTGATCCTGGTCGGCGCGGGGGTGGGGCTGGCGCTCAGCCTGCCCTGGCGGGGGTGAGGACCGTATTCCTACGGTCCTTGTCATGCCGATCGGCAAAGTGTGTGATTATCACGGTGTATATCATCGTCAATCGCACAATCAGGAGGCGAGCATATGCGACAGCGCCGCACCCTCATAGTTGGTTTTGCGTTGATCGTGCTCATGTCGACAGCGCTTGGGTTCGCCGGCACAGCCTATGCCCAGGACGCCGATGGCGACGGCTTGCCGGATACAGCCGATCGCTGTCCTAATGAGCCGGGACCGCGAGAGAATGGCGGCTGCCCGGTCCAATCCGGTCCACCTCCGGCTGACCGCGACGGCGACGGCGTGCTGGATTTCGTCGATGGGTGTCCTGATCAGGCAGGAACCGGATTCACCAACGGCTGCCCGGTCGAGGCGATACCCATCCTGACGGTGGAAGCCCCTCCGGTCCTGATCATGGTCTGGGATTCGACTGACGTGTGCATGTTCGGCGTACCCATGAACGCCAGCGCCAACGTCAATGTGCGCGAAGAACCGACGACCAGCTCGGCAATCCTTGGACAGATGCAGCCCGGCGACCAGTTTGAAGCCCTGCTGCGCGACTATGATGAAAACAACGACATCTGGATTTACGGCGAAGCGCTGGCGGGGATCTACGGATGGGTCTTTGGCGACCTGCTGATCAACAACGGACAGTGCGTCAACCTGCCGCAGGTGATTCATGTCGATGCGCCAGCACCTCCGAGATTTGAGATCATTTTCGACCCCGACACAGTGCCGCAGGTGATGCCGGACGACGTGATTGTCGATGGGCGGATCATCACCGGATGGGAAACGCTGTTCGAGGACGACCCGGCGGACAGTATCACGCTGACCCCGCAGGTGACTCCACCGCCGCCGAAGCCGGAGTTCTACGATTTCGGTGGACTGGAGATTCTCTTCCTCAACGGCGATGGCTCCGTCATCCCCACTGATCGGTTTTCGCTCAATTTCGCGCGCATGAAGCAGGGCGACGACGCCTGTCTGGCTATCGGCGCGGACTTCTGCCTTGATGCAGTGCTGCTGCTGCCCGCCGTTGGCGACCCCTTCGCGGGCGAGTCCTGCCCCCTGCCCGGCGATGGCGGTTTCGACCTGACCAGCCCGGAAGGCGAAAACGCGCTGATCGGTCTGCTGCTGCCCGCCGTGCAGAAGGTGCGCGAAGCGGCGGCGCGCATGGGCGATGGCAGCGTCTTGCCAGGGGAAGAGGTGTTGCAGGATTTCCACTTCCGCATGCTGCTGGATGACCTGGCTGCCGATCCGCCCGATCCTGATTACCCGCCGAACCCATGCAGCGCGGTGCTGCTGCTGCCGGCGTCCGAGGCGCTGGCGGATGGCAGTGTGATGCCGCCGGCGGACATCTTCATCATCCTGCTGCCCGCCGTACAGTAGGCGTCGAACGCGCAGATTGATCCAACAGTTTCCCCTCACGACAGGAGGGAGCACGGCGTATCATGCTCCCTCCTGTCGTGCCCGCACAACCCCATACCCGACCCAGCCAGCATGAACACGAGAAACGGGATGGTCCCTGGATGAATGATAGGCGATAAGCGAGGGGCGCAGTCCTGGACCGCGCCCCTCGCTTTTGGGGTCGTCAGTGGGCTAAGAACTTGCGGCTTCCGTCGCTTCCGGCGTGGCTTCGGCGGCGTGGGCGATCACGTCGATCTCCGCCGGCAGCACCGAGGCGCTGACCTCGGCATTGTCCTGACCGACGGACGCCACCGGCGAGATGTGCGCGCTTTCCCCCGCCCGCATCCCGCCGACATCGACCAGCGCGCTCAAATCCTGGGGGTCCAGCGCTTCAAGGAGCGGGGCGGGTCCCGTCACCAGCACGGTGACTTCCGTCGGCGCAAGCTCGTACAGCAGCGCCGGGTCCACACCGATCAGGGTGATCGGCACGCGCTCGAACTGGCGGGTCACCTGCTGCGCCGCCACGCCGACGCGCACCGTCACGCTGCCGCCGGTCAGGACCAGCAGGCGAGAGTCGGGCAGGGAGACCGGCGCGATCACCTCGAAACTCCCCGTCCGTTCGGAAAGGTCAATCGGCTCGGTGAAGAACGTCCCCGGCAGATCGCTCAGCACGTCCTGCGGACCGCGCACGATCACGGTCTGCGGGGTGTAGCTGAAATCGGGAGTCAGCACGTAGCCAGAGGGCAGTTCGCCGACGATGTTGGGCAGCACGCGCACCTCGGCGACATCGGTGCGCTGCTGAACCTCGACGGTGACACGCGCCGACGCCTGGCTGAGGGTCACGCCGCTGATCACCTGCTCGTCGGCGTCCACCGCGACCAGCGTCACATCGTCCTCGAAGGTCGCCCGCGCATCTTCCAGCGCCACCCGTGCCACCACTTCGGTGACCCGGCTGACCCGGCTTTCCGATCCGCTCACTTCAACCTGAAGGAGATCGATCTGCGGCTCGCCGACAGCATAGACAGCGGCGGGCTGGCTGGTCATTTCGACGCGGATCGGCTTCAGCTCGGTCAGGCGCGCTTCCAGGCGGATATTCAGCGTACGCGGGGTGATGCGCACCACCGACGCCCGTTTTTCCGGGGCGATCAGCGCCTCGATGGGGATGCTGTAGGTCCCGGCGGCGTGGTGCGTGAGGTCGATGCTCAGGGTGATGTCGTCTGCCGTCATCGCCGTGATCACCGACTGCGGTCCGCGCACGGTCACGACCGCCGAGGTCAGCACCTCGCTCTGGTTGGTGATGATCAGCGCGGGGTTGGGCGTCACGTTGACCGGCACGCGCTCGCTCAGGGAGCGCTGTTCCACCGGGTCGGACTGGACGACGGCGACCAACCAGACCAGAAACGCCAGCCCCAGCGAACCGGCGAACCACAGCGCATTGTTGAGCAGCGTCCGCTGCATCCCGTCTCGCCGCCGCATCAGTGCAGTTCCATCCCTTCAGCGGGCGGCGTCGGCATCGGCGGGCGGACGGGCGCAAAGGCGCGCCGCTGACGCAGCCCATTCCAAAACCGCTGGAAGACGCTTTCGCGCCGCTCACGTTCCCGCCCATAGAACGACAGCAGGATCGTCCGCAGCCGTTTGGAGTCCAGTTTGGGGATCAGCCGTCCGGCGTTGGCGATGGAGATTCTGCCCGTCTCTTCCGAGACGATCACGACAACGGCGTCGCTCACCTCGCTGATGCCGATGGCGGCACGATGCCGCGTGCCCAGCTTCGGCGTGCCCAACTGCCGCGCCGACGACAGCGGCAGCACCGCCGCCGCCGCCGCCAGCCTGCCGTCTTCGCCGATGATCGCCGCGCCGTCGTGCAGCTCCGTCTTGGGCCAGAAGACGGTCAGCAAGAGCTGCGGGCTGACCTCGGCATCCAGCGGCACGCCGGTGCGGACGTACTCCTCCAGGCTGACGCCGCGCGCCAGCACGATCAGCGCGCCATGCCGCCGCTCGGAAAGGCGTTCTGACGCCTGGCAAACGTCATCGATCACCCGCGCCCAGACGGTGTCGTACTGCTGGCGGTCGCGCAGGAAGCTGTCCGCCCGTCCCAGGCGCTCGAAGGTACGGCGCAGTTCCGGCTGGAAGATCACCGGGATGGCGACCAGCAGCGCCCCCAAGCCGTTCTGGACAAGCCAGCGCAGCGCCGGCAGCCCCAGCAGGTTGGCGGCGGCGACCGCCAGGATGATCGCCAGCAGTAAGCCGCGCAGCAGCGCCGCCGACTGCGTCGCCCGGATGAGGAAGCTCAGCCCAAAGAACACGACCGCGACCAGCAGAATGTCGATGATCGCGCTGGGGGTTAGGTTGCTGAGCGCCCAAACGAGGTCCACGTCTTGTCTGTCCTACTGCCGCCTACAGATATGATATCTCGGAGCATGACGCCTCATGCTCTGCCCATTCAGGCTCGATTGGCGAAGGGAGTGACGCGGTGCGCCGCTCATCCACCTAACTGCGTCAGAAGCTGCCGGTAGTCGTCGATATTGTCCGGGGACAGCGCGATGATCTGGCGGATGGTCTCGGCAGCCTGCTTGTGCGCCCCCGCCTGAAGCTGAAGCTCGCCCAGCGCGTCGAGCTGGACGATGGCGTCCATCTTGCGCCCCAGCTGGCGGTAGATCGCCGACAGCCGCGACCTCAACCCCGGATCGGTCGGATAAAGCGTCACCAGTTCTTCGAGGAGTTGGGTGATCTTGGTCACCTGCCGGCTGCGGGCGTAGATGCCCAGCAGTTTATCGAGCCGGCGCAGCGCCTCGACCTGATTGCCCTGGCGATAGGTGAGATCGACCAGCATGCGATGCGCCCGCTCGTCTTCCGGGGCAAGTTGGATGATCTCTTCGTACGCCTTGACCGCCTTGCGCATATCCAGGCGCATCTGGTCGATGTCGGCGATGCGGTGCTTGATGCGCACCATCTTCTCTGGGCTGGCGCTGACCCGCGAAGCGATGCGCTCGGCGAGCGCGTAGGTGTCGCGCGACAGATCATAGTTGCCCAGCTGATGGTGCACGTCCGCCAGGTCGATGTACTGATCCAGCGCCTCGTCCCAGCGCTCTTCTTCCTCCATCAGCTCGATCAGGCTTTCCCGCACCTGAACGTCAAGCGGGGCGATCTCCAGGACGTTGTGCAGGATTTCGGCGGCGCGTTCATCCTCTCCCCGCGCCATATACGAACGGGCGACGGCGTTGTATTTGGCGATAGCGTTGCGCACCCGCCCCTCGCGCATCATGATCTCTGCCATGCGCACGTGCACCGGCAGATAGAACGGCGAGATTTCGACCGCCCGGTGCGCCTCGTCGATTGCCAGGGTCAACATGCCGGAACGCATGTAGCGGTCGATCAGGGCGATGGAGCGCGCCAGCTGGTCGCTGTCGGTGGCGATCAGGAAGTCGATGACGCCCTTCATCCCCTGCTCGCGGTGAGTCTCTTCAAGCTGGCGGCGCAGGTCCACCAGCTTCTCGCGCCACTTGACGCCCTCGATGGTGGATGCCAGCCGCAGCCCAATCGCCGTCAGATTCTCTTCCGTCGTGCCGTCCAGCGCGTCGATCAGATGCTCGAAGATGGTCGGTTCCGGCATTTCGGTCATCGGCGTCGGCGTAGGATCGACCGACTGGATGCACTGGATCAGCGAGCGCACCCCCTGTT
This sequence comes from Anaerolineae bacterium, assembly GCA_016789005.1. Classification (GTDB taxonomy): domain Bacteria; phylum Chloroflexota; class Anaerolineae; order Aggregatilineales; family Phototrophicaceae; genus Flexifilum. The sequence continues at coordinate 39,200 of JAEURA010000204.1, read as the reverse complement.
TCGGCTTCTTGAGCGCCAGATAGGCTTTGCCCAGGGCGTGGTAGGCTCCGGAGGATGTCTGAGGGTGGACGACGGCGTCGCTGAACGCCTTGATGGCGTCGGCGGGACGGTTCTGCGCCAGCAGCATCGCCCCCAGATTCATCTTGATCGACGGCTGGCGCAGGCGCGAATCGGCGCGCTGGTAGGCAGCAATCGCCGTATCGTTCATGTGCTGCCGCTGCGCTTCCATCGCCTGCAGGGCATCGGCGGCGATCTTCATGCCGTCGCTGTTCTCCATGATGAAGACTGCCAGCGCGCCCAGGGCGTAGGTCACGGCTTCGCCCAGGGGACCCTGGGGATCGTCCTCGGCTTCCTCCATGCGCCGGCGGGAGTCGTCCTCATCGGCGGCGTCGCTGCGTTTGCTTTCACCCACCGGCGGCAGGATGTCGCCGCCCGTCTCCAACAGGCGCAGCGTATTGATGATCTGGGCGTTGTCCTTGTCCAGACGCAGCGCGCGCTGCGCCACCTTGGTGGCTTTGTCGATGTCGTTGAGGCGCTTAAAGTTGTAGGCGAGCGTCAGGTATTCAAAGATCGCCTTCTTGGTGTCGCCGATGCGCTCGTACGCCTGCGCCAGCTTGATGTGAATAGGGATCAAGCCGGGGGTCAGGTGTGTGGCGCGTTCCCAGTTGTGAATCGCCTTGTCGAGATCACGCTGAAGCAGGTAGAGTTCGGCGACGTTAGCGTACTGCTGCGCCGCTTCGCGCAAGCGCCCCATCTTTTCCAGCACGTCGGCGCTCTTTTCCAGCGGGATGGGGTCCTTCTTCTGCGACAGCTGATACGCCCGCGAATAAACCTTGAGCGCGTCTTCCAGCCGCCCGATCTCGTACAAGCCCAAGCCCAGGTGAATGTGCGCTTCGGGATCGTCGGGAAATTCGCGGATCGCCCGACCGTAAGCGGCGACCGCCAGATGCCACTCCTGATCCCAGGCGGCATTATGCCCTGCGTTCATCGCCTGTTCGTACGCTTCTCGATTACCCGGCATATTTCCGCCCTCAGCCAAGACCCCGCCGAATGTGGATGAACCTACTCTCGTCGTGCGTTTGTTTTCGCCTGCTGGTGACTGGTCGCCAACCGCTCAGCCGAGCAGCCGGACCAGGATTGCTTTCTGCGCGTGCAGGCGGTTCTCCGCCTGATCAAAGATCACCGAGTTCGCGCCGTCGGCAACTTCGTCGGTGATCTCCTGCCCGCGATGCGCCGGCAGGCAGTGCATGACTTTCGGCGCGCCGCCCGCCTTCGCCAGCATCTCGGCATTCACCTGATAGCCGTCAAACGCCTTTATACGCTGCGCCGCCTCGGCTTCCTGTCCCATGCTGACCCAGGTATCGGTGTAGATGACATCCGCGCCGCGCACGGCTTCAAGGGGATCATAAAGCACTTCCAGCGAACCGCCCGACGCCTTGGCGTCGTTATCCAGGCAGGTCAGCACCTCTTCATCGAAGCCATAGCCGGGCGGCGAGGCGACGGCGAAGTGCGCTCCCAGCCTGATGACCGCCTGCCCCAGCGAACGCGCCACATTGTTGGCGTCGCCCACGAACACCACCCGCCGGTCCTGCACGCCGCCGCAGTGTTCCATGATGGTCATGGCGTCCGCCAAGCCCTGACAGGGATGATGGGTCGCGCTCAAGCCGTTGATCACCGGCACGGTTGCCCAGCGCGCCAGCTCGACGACCTTCTCGTGACCGAAGACGCGCGCCATGATGCCGTCCACGTAGCGCGACATGGCGCGGGCGATGTCGGGGATGCTTTCGCGCGTGCCCATGCCGATCTCGTCAGGTCCGATGCGTAGAGCGGTCCCGCCCAGCTGAGACATACCGACTTCAAAAGAGACGCGGGTGCGCAGAGAAGGTTTTTCAAAGATCAGCGCGAGGTGTTTGCCTTGCAGCAGCGGCGCGGTGCCGCCCTGCTTCTGTTCCGCCTTGAGCCGGCTCGCCAGGGTCAGCAGATCGCGTATTGCGTCGCCTGACCAGTCGTCGAGATCGATGAAGTGCTGCATGATTGGATGCTGCCTAGTGTGAGTGAACCGAGATCGTCAAATGAACCCTATGGCACTAAGTATAGCGCATTATAGCGCCCTGTCGGCAACGCGCGGCAAATCGGCTATGATTATAGGCGCTTGAACTGTCCAACAGGCGCATGACGCCATGCTCACTCAAACATCCGGCACTGCTCAACTTGGTGTTCTACTGGAACACTTCTATTATGGTCAGTTGTTCTATCAGGGGCGTCCCCAGGGCGAACTTCAGCTCCTCGCGTCGTCGCCTGGGGTCAGCAGCGAACAGGTCGAAGAGGCGCTGAACGCCAGTCGCATCCCCCCCATGCCCGGCGTGCCCAACGGATCATGGGCGCTGGTGCGCGGCAAGTCGCTGCCCTTCCTGCTGGCGCAGGCGCAGATCGGCAGCAAGGGGCAGTCGATGCGCCACGTCATCCTGATGTCGCCCGAAGGGCTGCGCGGGCTGGGCGGCAATCTGACGGCGCTGTCCAGGCTGGTCGAGGGGCAAATGCCGACCTATGAACACGTCGGCAACACCGTCCCGCCCCTGACTTTCTCGCCCACTCTGCCCAGCGGCGATGATCAACAGCGGGCGCTGCTCGCGCTGCTGGGCGCTGCTCGCGACCGCATGGATGTGATCGAGGCGCTGCTGAGCGCCCTCATTCAAGGGGTGCAGATCGTGGTGCGCGGCGCGCCCAACGAACTGGGGGTCCGCGTGGGCTTCATCGAAGGCTTGCTGGCGCTGCTGCCGCCGCCGGCGCGTTTTGGCGTGACCTTCGCCACCCACACCCTGCCATCGACGCGCGTCGACGCGCAGGTTCGCTTCTACACCGACGAGCCGCTGCCCCAGAACGCGCTGATCTACGACTGGGAAAAGGGACAGGTGGATGGCAAGCGCACACCGGATGAATACAGCAAGTACGTCAAGAGCCTGCTGCGGCTCGACCTGCAAATGGTCGTCGATCAAACGCTCACCCTCACGCCTGTTGCCGGCTGGCGGCTGAAGCGCGGCGAATCGCTGGCGGAGGCGCTGACCTATGCTGCCCGCCGCATGGTGGTGGACGCCGCCGTGACCAACAACCAGCCGGTCGAAGCGGCGGAGGTGGCGCGCATCCTCGCCGAAGACCCCACACTGGACGAGGCGACCAGCGCCGCTTACGTGCGCCACCTGCTGGCGTTCGCCCTGGTGCTGGAAGAGATCGAACAGACCGATCTGCTGTCGCTGGTGGTGCGCGGCAAGCCGGCGCTGGAACGGGTCATCTTGCAGCAGATGGACGACGCCCTGGGGGTGGGCAAAGCCGACCGCGTTTACCGTGTGCTGGCGCGCTGGCTTTCCAACCCGTTCGGCTTCAGCGGCATGTACTGGGTGGAGATGACCCAGAAGGCGACCATCGCCTATGCTGAGCAGCTGGCGCAGCGGCGGCAGGTCGAAGCGCTCAACGCCTTTCTGCGCCACGTGCGCAAGAATCAGTGGAACATCGAAGTGTCGGGCATCATCCCGCAGTTGATCGAGGTGGCGCTGCCGCTCGCCAGCCAGAACGAATCGCTGGCGGCGAATGTCTTCGCCCTGGGAGCCAGCGCCCTGCCCGGTGACCGCTGGCGGCGTTTCGTCACCCTGAAGCCCCTGATCGAAAAACTCCCGGAAGGACTCAAACGGCTCGCCGCCTACCTCAATAACGACGACCGGACGATCCCCCCGGTCGGGTTGATGGCGCAGATCGCCACCGAGTTCGGCGAGGAATGGCGTCCGCTGATGATCACCCGGCTGATCGAAGCGGCGCTGCTGGCGGAACGGCGCGACCTGATCGACGCGGCGGCACTGGCGCTGCTGGCGCGTGCCGCCCCCGTCGACCTGGGCAGCCAGGAGACCACCTACCTGTGGATCGTGCGCAGCCTGAGCGACGACGCCACCGTCCAGCGCCTCGGTCCGGCAGCGGCGCATCATCTGCTGCGCATCCTGCTCCTGCGCGGGCGCTACGACGAACTGGCTGCCGGTGTGATGCGTCAGGGACGGCTGATCTACCCGCCGGATAAACAGATGCAGTTCGCCAACATGCTGCGCGCGCTGTTCCACGATACCAGGATCGAGGTCGCTGCCGTCGCCCCGGCACTGAGCGCGCTCAGCACGCAGGGGCTGAAACCGCTGCCCCTGGCAATGGCGTATTACGGCGCGCTGGAACAGCATGACTGGTCGCCGGGCTTGGACGAAGCGGCGACGGAGCTGACCCGCCTGGTCTTCAGCAATCGGCTGATCCTGGAAGCCATTCAGTTCGAGCTGATCATTGAGCTGCTCGATTATCACGTGCGTCGGCGTGACGAAAACTACATCGCCCGCGTCACCAGCCTGATCCCGGCGGCGGCTATCCGACGCGGCGAGTCCGCCATCGACGCCCTGGTGCGCATCTACCGCTCGCTGGACTGGTCGGCGGAGATCAAGGCGACTGGGCTGGATATGCTGCGGCGCTACATGCGCCTGAGCGGCGACAGCGTCGCCCCCAAGGTGATCGCCCGGCTGAAACTGGACCTGGGCGCAGAGGTCAGCGCAGCGCTGGAGGCAACACACCTCATGCGCCGGCTGATCGGCGGTGAGGAGCTGGCGGATTACGCCTATTCGCTGCACACCACGGCAAAGTTCCTCTACGACACCGGGCTGACCTACACCGACCGGGGCAACCTGCCGAGCGTGCCCAGCCTGATGAGCGATCTGGACAGTCTGAACGGCAATCTGACCGACGCCGAACGCCGAGCCATCGCCAATGCCATCCTCGATGTCGGTCGGGCGCTGGTGGTGCTGGGCGACCGTCACCGCCGCTTCCATGCCAAAGACACCGACGAGCAGCTTCAGGCGCAGCTTGATGGAGCGGGGAGCGTCGAGACGATCTTCGACATTTTCCGCGTGATGGCGGGGTATTTCGGGCGCGGGCGGCGGCTGAGCGTGCGCACCGACCGACTGCTGACCAATCACCCGCTCGGCGACCGCGCCGCACCTGCCCTGATGCGCGAAGTCCAGCAGATCAACCGCCTGCTCAAGACTGCCCTGCGCGCCTTCGGGGAAGACGAGAAGATCGCCCTGACGCCGGCGGCGATTCGCGGCGAGCTGGAAAGCCTGTGGCAGGCAATCGCCCTCTACGAACGGCGGACGCTGGTCAAGGACCTGGCAATCGACCTGCAGCGCATCCCGGAGCTGGCGCTGATGATCACCGAGAAGGCGGATGTGCGCACGCTTCAGGACAGCGGAGTCGCCAAACGGCTGGACATGAATCGCCAGCGCCCGGAAAACACGCTGGAGTTCTACCGCTTCGTACACGGCTACTTCAAAGCGCGGGTGCGCGGGGATTAAGAACGGGACCTCGAATCATATCCACGAGCGGGAGACCCGGCGGGGTCTCCCCTACAACCAACGTGCCGTAGGGGCGAGCCGGCGGCTCACCCCCGTCGAGGAGATGCGAGACCCTATTTGGTCCTCAGAACAGCACCCCGAAGATGACCGAGGCGACGAGGAGCGCCAGCACGGTGTTGAAGAGCGTCGCCGCCAGGTAAACCAGCACCGGCTTCAGCCCAGCCTGCCGCAGCGCGCCGGGGTTGAACTCCAGCCCGATGCAGACGAACGCCAGGGCGAAGATGAACTGATAGAGGCTGGCGATGCTGCTCTTCAGCGCCGGCGTGAACACGCCGAGCGACGCCAGCAGCGACATCAGCATGAAGCCGAGGACGAACTTCGGGAAGCGCTGCCAGATCAGCGAGGGCGAGGGACGCTCGCCCTCGCCTTTGCGGACCACACTGACGAAATAGACCGCCAGCGCGAAGGCGACGAAGCCCATCAGCACGTTCTGCGACGATTTGACCACCGCCGCCACCTGCTGCGCCTCTTCGCCGTAGATCGTGCCTGCGCCGATGACCGCCGCCGTCGTGTCGATGTTGCCGCCGAACCACGCCCCGGCGACATCCGGCGCCAGCCCCAGCGCCCCGGCGAGGAACGGCATGAGCGCCATGAGCGGCAGCGCCGTCACGATGACCAGCGCCGTCACATAGGCGATCTCTTCCTTCTTCGCCTGCACCGACCCCGCCGCCGCAATCGCCGCTGACACGCCGCAGATCGACACGGCGGAGGACATGACGGCGCGCAGGGTGTCCGGCAGCTTCAGTCTGCCGCCCAGCCACCAGGTGAAGAAGAAGACGCTGGTCACCATGATCAGCGCTTGCAGCAGCCCGCCCGCGCCCGTCGCCAGCAGATCGCCCACGCTGATGCGCGCACCGAGCAGGATCACCCCGATCTTGAGGTAGAATTCAGTGCGCACGGCGGGGCGGATGTGCCGGTACAAGCCGGTCAGCTTCAGCGCCGCGTTGGCGATCAAGCCGACCAGGGCGGCGGTCAGCGGATACTCGAAGGGGTTCTGCGCCACCCCCTGTGAGCGAAAGAAGCCCGCCGCCGCGCGGTCGATCTCCAGCGTCAGCAGGGTCAGCGCGACGATGACGGCGAAACCAATCACGAATCCTGGTAGGGGCGTGCCCGTCCGGGCAGAAGCAGTCGTCATGGGCGGTCCGTTTCCTGATCTGGCATTGAGATTGACGCCAGCATTGTCGTTCCGCGAAAAATGCGGGTCAAGGACCGGCGGCTGCGGGGTGACGAAGTACACACCATTTCCATGAGGTTTGTCATTGAGGGCAGGGTATCATGCTGAAACTCAACCGTTTTACGGACGCCGCTCAGTTCTACGCCCGTGCCGAGTCCTTCTGGATGCGCCATGAAGCCGCGCACTGCCTGAGCATCGGCATCACCGTCGGGCAGATTCACAACCTCAACCAGTACAGCGCGCAGCCAACCTACATGGCGCTCGTCGAAGATGAGGCGGGCGAGATCGTCCTGACTGCGCTGCGCACACCCCCGCGCGACATCATCCTGTCGCTGACCGACCACCCGGAAGCGCTGGACCTGGTGGCGCGCGACGCGCATCAGGAATATGGGACTCTCCCCGGTGTGCAGAGCGTGATCGCCGTATCGCAGCAGTTCGCCGAACGCTGGACAGCGCTGACCGGCGCGCCTGCCCGTCTGGAAATGCCGGAGCGCATCTATCAGATATCGCAGGTGCGCCCGCCGGTCGGCGTGCCCGGCATGCTGCGCCGAGCGAACTCCGGCGACAGGCAGCGCTTTGTCGCATGGATGAAGGCATTCGAGGCGGAGGCATTTGGCGCGGCGGTGACGCCTCTGGATCGGTTCGAAACGTGGTTCGACAGCGCCCTTGATGCGCAGGATCGCGGGACCTATCTGTGGGAAGACGCGGCGAACGGCGGCTGCGTCTCGATGGCATGCAACGGCGGACCGACCCCCAACGGCATGCGCATCGGACCGGTCTACACGCCGCCAGAGAAGCGTGGGCGCGGCTATGGCAGCGCCGCTACGGCGGAAGTCAGCCGGCTTCTGCTGGAAAGCGGGCGAAAATTCTGCTTCCTGTACACCGATCTGCGCAACCCGACCTCCAACAAGATTTACCAGCAGATCGGCTACGAGCCGGTGATCGACTGCGGGCTGTACCGTTTCGACGCCGGGTGATGTCGCGTTTCCGCGCCACCGGTTTTTCCGTTATACTGAACGGCATACCGGTATTGCTGAAGAGCGCACATCATGGGAATGGAAGTCGGGACTGAATTCAGTCAGTACCGCGTCATCGAACACATCGGGCGCGGCGGCATGGCGGATGTCTGGTCGGCGCGCGATAAACGCCTGAACCGCACCGTCGCCATCAAGACGGTGGCGCGCGATCTGTCGCAGGACGTGAACCCCGTCCGCCTGTTCGAACGCGAGGCGCGGACCATCGCCAGCCTGGAACACCCGCACATTCTGCCGATCTACGAATTCGGTGAATACGAGGGACAGCTCTACATCGTCATGCGCTACGTCTCCGGCGGGTCGCTGGAAGATCTGCTGGAAGAGGGACCAATGTCGGTCGAGGAGACGCTGCGGCTGGCGCGGCTGGTCGCCCACGCCCTCGACTACGCCCACTCCAACCAGGTGATCCACCTCGACCTCAAACCGTCGAACATCCTGCTCGACAGCTACCGTCAGCCCTATCTCGCCGACTTCGGGCTGGCTGCCGTGCTGGGTCCAGAGGGACGCGCCGCTAATCCCGGTTCTGGGACCCTCCTCTAGATGGCTCCGGAACAACTCACCAGCGAGGTGCTGGACCACCGGGCGGACATCTTCAGCTTCTCCGTCATGGTCTTCCACATGCTGACCGGTCAGCTGCCGTTCGATGCGACCGTTCCCCTGGCGCTCAAGCAGATTCAGCTCAACGAATCGCTGCCCGCCATCGACAAAATGCGCCGCGAACTGCCGGGGCAGTTCACCACCGTGCTGCGCGGCGGCACTCATGTCGATCCGGGCAAGCGCCCGGCGACGCTCGGCGACATCGTGGTTTCGCTGGAAGCGGCGCTGGAAAAGACCCCCGCGCCCGTCTCTGGCATCCTGGTACGCCCGGCGGAGCGGCGTCCGGCGCGCCCCGACGACCTGGACACGGCGACGGCGCGGCTCGACAGCGACCTGCTTTCGGACTCGCTGGATAACCTGATCACCCGCACCAAGCCGGAACTGAACCTCAACACCGACCTGGACGCGCTCATCTCCGGTCCGGTCGATGGCTTGATCACCGGTCCGAAAGACCGCATCGTCCCCGGCGAGCGCACGACTCAGCTCGACCTGGGCGGGCTGGACGACTTCAGCGCCGTCTATGACCTCAGCCCAGAAGCGATGGCGCTGCGCGAGGCGGTCGATATTTACAATCGCGCGCACCGGGCATGGATGCACGGGCAGGGGCGTTTCCTGCTCGGCATCACCCATTTCATGCTGATCAACGACTACTATCTGAACGCCGAAAAGAACGCCCTGAGCATCGATCAATCGGGCAGAGAGATGATGCTGCGCGGGGCGCTGGAATACGACCAGGACATCGCCGCCTGGTGGGCGCTGGTCGATGACGACGGACGCCGCAAGGTCTGCCTGCACGCCATTCGCAGCGAAAGCGCGCCGGCGCGTGTGCGGGCGCTGAGCCGCCTGGAGGACCTGCCGGATGCCGATCCGCCGCAGATCGCCCGCCTGGTCGCGCAGACGCTTCAGAGTGACACCAACGAAGGGGCGCAGATCGCCGCCATCCAGGTCCTGGAAAAACGCGCCCGCTTCGCCCGCGCCCATCAGGATGTCAAAGCTGCGGGTCCGCGCTTCGCCAACCTGCTGACGACGGCGCGCAACAGCCTGCGGCTGACGGCTCCTTCCGACTGGCGCGCCGAGATTTTCGGTTCAGAAATCGACGAAGTGCTGGCAACCCTGGCGCTGGAAGCCGACAATCACGCCACCCGCGAACGCGCCGCCCGCGCCATCGGGCGCATCCGCTCGGAAGTCGCCATCAAAGAGATCGCCGACCGCCAGCGCAAGGGGGAACGCGGTGCGCTGCGCGCCCTGGCGTACATCCGCGATGAAGCGCCGCAGCTTCCCGCCTCGGTCAGCCGGGGTGCACGGCTCTTCGCCTGGCTGGATAACACCTGGCGGCGTCTCACGGAAAACCCGCTCGGTCTGTTCCTGCGCTACGCCTCCGGTTTCCTGTTCGGGGCGGCGGCGTTCTGGTGGTACGCCTATTCGCAGATTTCCAGCGCCGCGATCTTCTTCGCCGAACGCTGGGGCAAGTCGCTCTCGACCGGCGCGACGGTCGGTCTGGTGATCGGGCTGGTGGTGCTGCTGGCGGGCGCGCTGGTCGAACGCCTGCGCGGCTTCTGGCACTGGTGGGCGAGGCTGATCGTCAGCGCCGGGCTGGGCTACCTGACCGGGCTGCTGGTGTGGAACGTCTTCACCTGGTTCTTCCTGTACTTCGAACCGGACGCCTCTACGAACCTGTCGGTGCTGGGGCTGTTCTCGGTCAGCAGCGTGCAGGCGGGGGCACTGGGCTTCGCGGCGGCTTTCGTGCTGCGCTCGGCGTTCAACCTGCCGGCGGTGATCGCCATGCTGTTCGCCGCCGCCTCGATCTACCTGCCGATTTACGTGACCTGGGAGCAGTTCGCCCCACCGCTGATCTACACACGGCAGGGCGATCATATCAATAACTATGCCTTCGTCATGGCGCTGCTGATGGGCATCGGGGCGTACCTACCGACGCTCATCGCCCAGGCGTGGGCGCTGCTGCGCCGCCGTCGTCCTGCGTCTGTGAGCATCCCACCCGCTGCTGCGCCGCCGCCAGCGCCGACACCAACCGAGGTCGAGCCGCAGCCCGCGACCGCGGGGTAAATACGACGAGAGACGGGACTTTTGCCGGTGGGACACGAGCCTCTATGTCCCACCGGTTCTTCCAGAAACGATCCGTTCAATCCGGCACAATAGCCTTGATCGGCGTTTCTGCGTAACTCTCGTTCATATAGCCTTTTAGCCCGTTGTCCGTCTCGACGTAATACCAGATCAGATAGCGATTGTCTGGAGCGTCAGCGCAGACTTGTGCGCCCATGATGCGCCCGCCAACCCCTTCTGGAACTCGTCCGACGACCGGTTCTCGTCCAGGTTCGTTGAATACCCCGCTCGGTCCATCTCCATAGGGGACAACAAACCGGTCTCCGATCTTGAAATTCGGACCATTCGCCCCAGGACAGACGAAACTGATGGGGAGTACTGGCTCAGGATATTGAGACGGGTTGGTTATTAACGGGAGACGGGATAAATCACCCTCGATGACAACATAATCTGCGTTCACCCATCCCACAATGCCGGCGTCGATCAATGCCCAATCTGAGGAGGCATTTCGACCGATAACGCGAACCCGATCATATTGGGAGACGCGGTAAACTACATAGGAATCAACGCTTGGAAGGTGACGCAGATTCAGCCTTGCCGTGTCGATTGTCCCATTTAGCCAGAGGCTGCCGTTCGTCGTAGGCTGCGGCAAACGGGTATTCGTCGGTCGCGTGGTTGCCCGAGGCGTGGGTGGAGTGCTGGGCGGACTCGTTACCTCAACAGCAACGCTTTGAGCAGGCACAACTTCGACACGATAGTGGATGGTCATCCCTCCATCATCGGTCGAAAGCTGATAGTTTCCGCTGTTCCATCCCTCATCACGCAGCAAGAGAAACGCCTGCTGACCGATGAGGTCCGGCTGTTCTACAACCGAATAAAGTACATCGAGCATGGTGCTGACGACTAACGAGACAATGTTCGTGCGCGCCGTCGTTTGCGCAATTCGGCGCTCTACCCAGTGTTCTACCTGCTGTCCGAACTCGTCGAGCAGCAGTCCAGCGCCCACATCAACTAACATCTCACGATCATCACTATCGACCGCGATGATCCAGACATAAACCTCATCCTCAACCTGATCCGGTAAGAAACCAACGTAGCCAGCGCCCAGGTCGCTGATCACGTCTCCGGCGTGAATTGTGACGGCATTGTTGCCGAAGTAGCTCGTATACCGGTCCAGCAGCCAGCTATCGCTCCAGAACACGATCAGCTGCATTTGTGCCGCGTCGCCGTCGATGATGTCAAACGGCAGTTGATGGATTTCGACGGACTCGATTACAATGTTCACGCGGCTGCCGACCGGGCTGCTGCCCTCACCAGTTCGTATTCCGCCATTGGAAGGAGTGGGCGGCTGATCTGTCGGGGAAGAACAGTTTGCCAGCAGCAGGATGAATAAGGACATCAGCGCGAAATGCAGAGGTGTTTTTGTGCCCATCATTTTCCAGCCCAACCGCAGTCTCGTTTGTTTATTATAGGCTGAAGTCCTCAAATACTTAGTCATCAATGCTCTGCGAGCGGGAGACTCGCCGTGTCTCCTCTACTACCCGGGCGAGCCGGCGGCTCGCCCGCTTGCCCATTGAAGGAATACGAGACCTCACTTCGGTCTTGGTGCGCACTAATCTGTTGACTCGCGCGCGAATTGTTGTTATAGTTTCTTGCAAACGCTTGCAATTTGCAGTTGGGCATATTTTCGTCAACTAAAACATCTGTAGTGCTCATCTTCGCTCATTCGTCCGCATTCCTGCGCCGACCTGGGTGGCTGTCCTCAAACGCTTGCAGATAGGGTTTCCAATGACCGACAAACCGCTTTACCTCGATTCTTCGCGTTCGTCTGACGAGCGCGCCGCCGATCTGCTGGGGCGTCTGACGCTCGACGAAAAGCTGGCACAGATCGGCAGCTGCTGGGCGTATGAGCTGGTCGATGGGGTGACGTTCTCACCTGCAAAAGCCCGCGCGCGGTTTGCTCAGGGCATCGGGCACGTCACCCGCGTGGGCGGTTCGACCAACGTCACGCCCCGGCAGAGCGCTGAACTGAACAACGCCATCCAGCGTTTTCTGAAAGAGAACACCCGCCTGGGCATCCCCGCCGTCATCCACGAGGAGTGCTGCTCCGGCTACATGGCGTCCGGGGCGACGGTCTTCCCACAGGCGATCGGCGTGGCGAGCACCTGGGAGCCGGCGCTGGTCGAAGCAATGGCGGACGTGATCCGTCGGCAGATGCGGTCAGTCGGCGGGCATCATGCGCTCGCGCCGGTGCTGGACATCGCCCGCGACGCCCGCTGGGGGCGCACCGAAGAGACCTTCGGCGAGGACCCTTATCTGATCGCGCAGATGGGCTGCGCCTACGTGCGCGGTATCCAGGGCGACTCGCTGCGCGACGGCGTCGTCGCCACCGGCAAGCATTTCGTCGGCTATGGCATGTCGGAAGGCGGCATGAACTGGGCGCCGCCGCACATCATGCCGCGCGAACTGCGCGAAGTTCACCTCTACCCCTTCGAGGCGGCGGTGCGCGACGCCAGACTGGCGTCGATCATGAACGGCTATCACGAAATCGACGGCGTGCCGTGCGGCAGTTCGGAGCTGCTGCTGACCGACATCCTGCGCGAGGAATGGGGCTTCGACGGGACGGTCGTCTCCGACTACTTCGCGGTGACCCAGCTCTACGAGTACCATCACATCGCGCGCGACAAGTCCGAGGCGGCGCGGCTGGCGCTGGAAGCCGGGCTGGATGTCGAACTGCCGGGGGCGGACTCCTTTGGCGCACCGCTCAAAGCGGCGGTCGAAGCGGGGCGCGTGCCGATGGAACTGGTAGATCGAGCGGTGCTGCGCCTGCTGCGCCAGAAATTCACTCTGGGGCTGTTCGAGAATCCGTTCGTCGATGTCAACGCCGTGCAGTTCGACCTGCCCGCCGAGCGCGACCTGGCGCGCCAGATCGCCCGCGACTCGCTGGTGCTGCTGCGCAACGAGGGCGATCTGCTGCCGCTGAGCAAGGACCTCAAATCCATCGCGGTGATCGGACCGAATGCCGACAGCATGCGCAACCTGTTCGGCGACTACGCCTACCCGGCGCACATCGAAACCCTCATGGAGATGATGCTGCGCAGAAACACCTTCCACATGCCGCCGGTCGGCGAGATCAGCGAGGCGGACGACTTCATCACCGCGCAAAGCGTGCTGGAAGCCCTGCGCGAAGCCCGGCAGGACGCCGTCATCCACTATGCCCAGGGCTGCGACGTGCGCGGTCCTTCGACGGATGGTTTCGCCGAAGCCGTCGAGGCGGCGCGTCAGGCGGAGGTCGCCATCCTGGTCATGGGCGATAAAGCCGGCTTGACCGACGAATGCACCAGCGGCGAAGCCCGTGACCGCGCCGTGCTCGATCTGCCGGGAGTGCAGGAGCAGCTGGTGCGGGCGGTCTACGAGACGGGCACGCCGGTCGTGCTGGTGCTGGTCAACGGACGCCCGGTCACGCTGAACTGGATGGCGGAGGCGATCCCGGCGATCCTGGAATGCTGGCTGCCCGGCGAAGAAGGCGGGCGCGCCATCGTGGATACCCTGTGGGGAGACTCCAACCCCGGCGGCAAGCTGCCGATCTCCTTCCCGCGCACAGTCGGGCAGGTCCCGGTCTTCTACAGCCATCCCCCGTCAGGAGGGCGCTCGCACTGGAAGGGCGAATATGTCGAGACCAGCAATCAGCCGCTCTACCCCTTCGGCTACGGTCTGAGCTACACCCGTTTCGCGCTCGACAACCTGCGGCTGGACCGGGCACAGGCGAGCGCCGGCGAGTCCGTGAACATCACCATCGACGTGACCAACGTTGGGGCGCGGGCGGGCAGCGAGGTTGTTCAGCTCTACACGCATCAACAGGTTTCCGGGGTCACCCGTCCGCTGCAGATCCTCAAGGGTTTCAAGCGGGTGCAGCTTGAGCCGGAGCAGAAGCAGACCGTCGTCTTCAGACTGCCGGTCGAACAGCTCGGCTTCTTCAATCTGGCGCTCGACCACGTGCTCGAAGCGGGCACGGTCGAGGTCATGATCGGCACATCGTCGGCAGACATCCGCGCACGCGCGTCATTCCAGATCGCGAGCGGCGGCGCGGTGAAACGGGTCTACGAGACGCCGGCAGAGGTCACGTGACCTCACCTCACCCCGCTTGCTTCGCAAGCTGCCCCTCTCCATGAGAGAGGGGCTGAGTCAGCGGTTATCCTCTCCTGCGAAGAAGGTGTCAGCGGCTATCCTCTCCTGCGGAGAGGGTCGGACGAAGTCCGGGGTGAGGTGGCGCTCTTCCACTCCGGCGGCTGACAGCGCCGCCGCCAGCGCCAGCCAACCGGGTAGCCGATCATCTTGGCGATGTCGCCGGTCACACGCAGCAGGGGGATCAGCGCGGCGGCGCGCAGCCAGACGACAGGGGTCACGGGGAAGCGACCGGCGGTCCGGGCGCGGCGCAGCACCGCCGGCAGACGCCGGTAAGGCACGCGCAGATACGCCGCCCCACCCAGCGCCAGCAGCCCCCAGAACCCGGCATGGACCGCCGCCCCCAGGATCAGCAGCAGCGGCAGCCCGACCAGATAGGTGACATAGCGGACAGCATGTCGTTTGCGCCACAGATCGGCTTTGCCGTCGCCGCGCGCGTAGCGGTAGTACTGCCTGTAATAGGCGCGCAGCGAAGGACGCGGGCGAAAGTGGGCGACCGCACCGGGGACGAAGGCGAACGGGTGCGCGCCGGGTTCCTCCGCCAGCGCCTTCAGGCGCAGATCGAAAATCAGGTCCTCGCAGTAATCCAGCCATTCCGGGTAGCCGCCGACTCGATCCCACGCCGACCAGCGAAAGGCGACGCTGCGGCTGCTGGGCAGGAAGGATGCCGGGTCGATATCGCCGATCTCCGGCAGCGTGGTCGCGCCCAGCGCTGCCTCGAAAACGCTGTGTGGGTCGGCAAGGAAGAAGCCGGCGCTGACCGCGCAGGTGGGATCGTCGATGAGCGGCTGAACCAGCTTCTCCAGCCAGTCCGGCTCCAGCGCCACGCCGGCGTCGGTGGCGGCGATGATCGGATCGCTGTCCTGATCCTGTTCCCGCGCACCCGCGCCCGCGGCGGTGATGGCGGTGTTGCGTCCGGCGCTGATGTTCGCGCCGGGGCGCTGAAGCAGGACGAGGGGCAGACGGCGGGCATAGGCGCTCAGAACGTCGAGGGTGTTGTCGCGGCTGCCGCCGTCGACGATCACCACCCGGTCAGGGCGGCGGGTCTGAGCAGCCAGCGAGTCCATCAGCGCGCGGATGGACTCGCCTTCGTTCAATACGGTTGCGATGACGACGACGAACGGCATGAGGCAGGGGGGCTATTTGCCCTTGTAGCCGATGCGCGTGCCGTTAGGGACGATCTTGTCCGGGAAGGCGGAGAAATCCTCCGGGCGCAGATCGGTGCCCATGATGCTGCCGTTGCCGACGGTGAAACCGGCGGGCACGTGCGAATTCTTGCCGACGCAGGTGATCTTCAGCTCGCCGAGCGGAGCCGCCGAGCCGACGTGCGCCCGGTGACCGATCACGCTGATCTTGTCGAGGATGCAGCGCTCGACGACAGCTTCAGCCTCGATGTAGGCGTCGGTCAGCACCACCGATTCGCGCACGACGGCATTCGGTCCGACGAACACGCCGGGCGACAGCACCGAACGTTCGACCACCGCGCCGGGCATGACCACCGTGCCGTCCGTGAGCAGGCTGTCGATGACGGTCGCGCCCTTGTGCACCATCACGGGCGGACGCTCCTCCGACTTGGTGTGGATGATCCAGGTGCGGTCGTTGAGGTTGATCGACGGCGGGCTGGCGAGCAGATCCATGTGCGCTTCCCAGTACGCCTCGACCGTCCCAACGTCGATCCAGTAGCCGCCGTAGGGGAAAGCGAACATCCTCATGCCTTCGCGCACCATGCGCGGCAGGATGTCCTTGCCGAAGTCGTGCGAGGTGTTCGCCATCGTCCGGTCTTCTTCCAGCAGGCGCTCCAGCACGGGATAGCTGAAGAGATACACGCCCATGTTCGCCAGCGTGCCCGGCGGGTTCTTCGGTTTTTCCACGAACATGCGGATGCGCAGGTCGTCCTCAACATCGACAATGCCGTAGCGGCTGGCTTCATCGAGCGGCACGTTGATCGTGCAGACGGTCACATCCGCGCCCTTCTGCTCGTGATAATCGACCAGCACGTCATAATCCATCTCGTAGATGTGATCGCCGCTGAGGATGAGGACATATTCCGGGCGTCCCCGCCGGACGAAGTTCAGGTTCTGCGCCACCGCGTCCGCCGTGCCAACGTACCAGTCGGTATCGTTGCGCCCGCGATACGGCTGCAAAATCTGCACGCCGCCGGTGAACGAGCGGTCGAGGTCCCAGGGGCGACCGCGTTCGATGTGATCGTTCAGGCTGTGCGGGCGATACTGCGTCAGGATGAGCACGTCGAAGATGTTGGAATTGACGCAGTTGCTCAGCGTGAAGTCGATGATGCGATATTTACCTGCAAACGGAACCGCAGGCTTCGCGCGCTTCTGCGTCAGGGTGTACAGGCGCGTCCCTTCACCGCCTGCCAGAATGACCGCCTTGACCTTTGCCATCAATAACTCTCCTCTATGAGGTCATCTTTTTCACGACAGAGTGTAGCGCACTTCTCGAAAAGCGGACAAAGCGGCGGACCTATCCAGAATGCCGGCGGCGCGCCTCTTCATACTGACGGATATACTCGCGGGCGCTGGTATCCCAGGAGAAATCGCGGCGCATCGCCCGCTCCTGCATGCGCGCCCAGGCTGCTTTGCGGGTGTGAAAGGTCTCGTTTGCCCAGCGCAGCGTCCCCAGCACCGCCTGCCATTCCTGCCACTGAAAGACGAAGCCCGTCCCGGTCTCGGCGTCGCCATTGTCGTAATTGGCGACGGTATCCGCCAGCCCGCCGGTCTCGCGCACCAGCGGCAGCGCGCCGTAGCGCATGGCGATCATCTGCCCGACACCGCACGGCTCAAAATGGCTGGGCATCAGGAAGAGGTCGCAGCCGCCGTAGATGCGCTGCGCGATGGCGGCGTTGAAGCCGACGTAGGACCGCGCTTTGCCGGGGTAGCGGCTGCCGATGTCGGCAAGATCGTCGTTGTAGTGCTTCTCACCCGATCCCAACCCGACGAACTGAATATCGGTGTCGTTCAGGATCGTCCGCAGCGCCGGGAAAGCCAGGTCCAGTCCTTTTTGCTCCACCAGCCGCGTGACCATGCCGACCAGCAGCACGTCGTCGCGGACGGGCAGCCCAACTTCAGCCTGAAGCTGCGCCTTGTTCGCCGGGCGCTTCTCGCGGAAATCGTCGGCAGAGAAATTGGACACCAGCATTTTATCGGTCGCCGGGTCCCACATGTCGATGTCCATGCCGTTGAGGATGCCGTGCAGATCAGGCGCGCGGGAGCGGATCAGCGGGTCGAGTCCGAATCCCATGAATGAGAACTGGATCTCGCTGGCATAGCGCGGGCTGACGGTGCTGACGATGTCGCTGAAGGCGATGGACATGCCGAGCATGTTGTCGATGAAGCCGAGGCGCTCCAGTTCCGGGTGGCGCCGACCGGGCACGCCGTACTCGAACATCCAGCCGCCGCAGTATTCGCCCTGATACTGCATGTTGTGGATCGACAGGACGATGCCGACACTGCGCCATTCGGGATCGTACAGGCGGCGGTTATCCACCAGGAAGGGGATCGCCCCGGTGTGCCAATCGTTGACGTGCAGCACGTCGGGGAAGAAGCCGGTACGCCCGCGCAGATGCACGACAGCGTCAAGCGCCGCCAGGCAGAAGAAGATGAAGCGCGGCATATCGCCGTCCCAATCGGAATAGACGGTGCTTTCGCCCCCGAAGAACGGCAGAGCGCGCATGAAGTAGAAGGGCACGCCGTCGCGTTCAGTGCTGAAGATATCTACGTGGGTTGTGCCGCGCCGGTTGGTGTGTTCGAAGCTGAACAGGTAGTCGATGCCAAAGCGGTTCGGGTCGATGAACCCGTAGAAGGGCATGAGGACGCGGGCATCGACGCCAAGCGCACGCAGCGCCTTGGGCAGCGAACCGACGACATCCGCCAGTCCTCCCACTTTTGCGAACGGATCGGCTTCGGTGCTGATGAACAGTACGTTCACGTCATTCTCCTTGTTGGATCGCGCTGCCAGGACAGCCGGCAGAGTCGCGGCGTGCGCCGTCTCTACGACCGAGGACGAAACCAGGTGTAGTCTATGTCGGCAAAGATGTGATCGCGCTCGAAAAATTCCTGCGCCGCGTGGGCATCGCCCTCGCCGGCGTCGAGCGACTCCGCCAGATAGTCGAACGCTTCGATATGCTGAGCGAAACGCTGCATGGCGAACATGCGCGCCTCGCCGGTGGAGATCAACAGCTGCCAGTCGCCGCTTTGCAGCAGCAGCGCTTCGCGCGCCGCCTGCGCCAGCGTCAGCGCTTCCGCCTCGGTCGGCTGCGTGTGACGCGCGGCGAGCGCCTCCATACGCGCCTCGCAGCGGGCGATCTCCTCCCACATCCACGCAGTATCAATGTTGTTCCAGTTGAAGTGCCGCCCGCCCGCGCCCCAGGAACTTTCCAGCAGATCGATGGACTGAGTCGGAGGGAACAATCGGATCGCCTCGGTGGCGGTGGTCATCTGAATGTCGTGGTTGTAGCCGATCTGGCGCAGCGCCTGATCCAGCCACGATACGCCTTCGTGCCAGCGCCAGCCGAACAACTCCATCGGGTAGCTGACCATGACGATGCCGCCGTCGCTGTGGCGCTGATAGTGCCCGCGCAGCAGGTCGCCGACCATGTGGGCGAAGTGTTCAGCATGCTGCTCGATCTTGTAGCTCGCCCAGTCGGGATGATAGTAATCTTTTTGCGCGTCGCCGACGTTCTTGCCGGTCACACGCCAGTAGTGCAGGCGGCTGGTTCCGGCTTTGCGGTGGAAATCGCGATAATCGAAATCGCCCGGATAGCCGAGCGTCTCTCCCCACACCTGATAGCTGGCGCTGTGGCTGCGCCCCAGGACGGCGGCGCTGCTGCTCCCGACGGTGTAGGCGTAGCGCGTCGAAAGGCTGCTGCGCAGATCGGCGAAGAAGCGGTCGCCGACGGCGTACTGCCGCTTGACTGCGCCCAAGCCGCCCAGGACTTCGCCGGTCGCCGCGCCGGTCGGGTCGCCGCCGCGCACGGCGTGTCCTTCGACGAAGAAGACCTGCACGCCGTGCCGCGCCAGTTCGTCTTCAAGACCGGGGCGATAGCCGTGATCCGGCAGCATGAAGCTGGTCGGTCGCCTGCCGAACAGCCGCTCATACGACTGCAAGCCGGCGTGAATCTGGGCGTGCAGACTGCTCCGCCGGCTGAGCAGCGGCAGATAGGCGTGGGTGGCGGCGCTGGCAGCGATCTCGATCATGCCGCTCTCTTGCAGCAGACGCAGCCCGCCGATGAAATCGCCGTGCAGGCGGTCGTGGTAGAAGGCGCGCGCGGCTTCGAACAGACTGCGCTGGTAAACTGCCAGATAGCGCAGATGTTCGTTATAGGCTTCCCCTTCGTAGTAGGCGATGTCCGCGTCCGCCGCCGCCGTGCGGTCGGCGACGTAGGCGTCGAAATGGGCGGCGATATCGGGGTGGGCGAGCTGTTCCAGCAGGACGGGCGAGAACGACAGGGTCAGATGCGCCGGAGCCGCTTCGTCGTGCAGCGTGTAGAGCATCTCCAGGAGCGGCAGATAGCTGAACAGCAGCGCCTCGTGCAGCCACGCTTCGCCGCGAAAGTAGCGCATCCGAACATACGGGATATGCCCATGAAGCACGAGCGTGAACGCGCCGGTTGCTGCCACGAATAACTACTCCTGATCAGAAGAAACTCTTGATGCGAATTTTAGCGCCCCGCAGCGCATTGTCGCAAACGACAGTGTAGCAAAAGACGGTTCCAGGCGTCTAATCGCTGATCGATGTGCAGCCGCACCCCTGCGAATAAAGGAGAAGTCATGCCACTGGAGACGTTTCAGGATTTGACGACCTGGATGCCGACGATTCACACCCTGCACCAGGCGGCACAGGTGATCGCGCGGATTCAGGCGACGGTACTGCCCGCGCGCCGCAACGCTCTGCATCTGGGCGTAGAGCCTATGCCGGTGGGTCTGCGGACGCAGCGTCTGCCGGATGGACAGCGGCTCCTGCTGGACTTCACGGCGCTGACGGCGACGGTCGAGGATACCGCAGCCGGTGAAGCCATCGACCTGACGGCGCACACCCAGGCGTCGCTGCTGCACACCCTGCAGGAACGTCTGGCGCTTGCCGAAGTGCGCAAAGCCGAGACGGTGAGCGGTACGGAACGGCTCGACCGGGCAGATCGCGCTGTGGCGCAGGCATATGCCGAGGCGCAGTACGCGGCGTTCACCGGAATCGCGCGCTTCCGCGCGCGGCTGGAAGGACATCTGTCGCCGGTGGTGGTGTGGGCGCATCATCTCGACATTTCGACGCTGGTCTTCAGCCCGGCAAACGCCGCGATGGACGAGGCGAAAACGCATCTCAACTTCGGCTTCGCGCCTTTCACCGAGGGGCAGTACCCGCGCCCCTACCTGTACGCCTATGCCTATCCGTATCCGGATGGCTTCATCCCGCCGGCGCTGCCCGCGCCGCTGGTCTGGAACCGCGAAGGCTGGACGGGGATCGTCGCCGGCATCGACGCGCTGGCGCAGGCTGCTGATCCGGCGGCGATGATCGAAGCGCTCTGCGAGCAGATGGGAGCAGTCCTGATGCCGCTGCTGGAATGATGGAGGACATCCCGGTGACGGGGTGCGCTACGGCGCAGGCTTAAGCTTCACCTTCTCGTCTTGCATCAGCGTCAGCAGGATTTGCGCGATGTTGCGCGCGTCGTCGATCCCCCGGTGGTGCATGCCTTCCAGCGGCAGACCGAGCACTGTCAGCGCCTCCGCCATGCCCACATGCTTGTGGTGGCGCTTGCGAAAGACCTTCTTGACGTTGATGCGCGCGTCGAACGTCTGCGGGGAGTCCAGATTCCACCGGGCGCAGTCACGTTTGATCTGGTGGTAGTCGTAGTCGCCCCACGAGCAGAAGGTGAACGGCTCGCCGCCGATCCACGCCAGGAATTCCGGGAAGACGACCGAGAAATCCTCCGCCGCATCGACCTGCTCCTGGGTGATCGAGGTGAGTTCGGTGCAGAAATCGCTGAGGACGGGGTTCATGATCGGGCGGACGAAGCGCTGATATTCCAGCGCGGGCTGGTCGGGCGATGCCGCCAGCATGACCGCGCCGATCTCGATGATCTCCATCCGGGTATTGTCTTTGCTGTTCTGCCAGCAGGTCGCTTCGAGATCGACGATGAGGTAGCGCATCATCAGGGCATCTTGCCGTTCCCCAGCAGCAGCGCCACGCGGGCGATGATCGCCTCGGCGACCTCTGCCTTGCTCATCAGCGCCAGCGGCTCGGTGGCGTCGGCGGTCAGCAGGATGACGCGGTTGGTATCGACCTCGAAGCCGGCGTCGGAGGCGCTGATGTCGTTGGCGATCAGCATCTCCAGCCCCTTGCGGATCAGCTTCTCCCGCCCATGCTCGATGGTATGCTCGCTTTCGGCGGCGAAGCCGACCGCCAGGCGTGGGCGGTGGGTGCGGGCGCGGCGCGCTTTCACATCCATCAGGATGTCCGGGTTCTGCACCAGGTCGAGCGTCAGCTCTTCGCCGCCCAGTTTTTTGATCTTCTGTTCGGCGGCGTGCTTCGGGCGGTAATCGGCGACCGCCGCCGCCATGATCAGCACGTCGGCGTCAGCTTCGACGGCATGGGCGAGCACCGCGTCGCGCATCTGCACGGCGGTATCGACCGGCACGACCAGCGCGCCGAGCGGTTCCGGTAGGTGGCGCGCGGCGCTGATCAGCGTCACCTGCGCGCCGGCATCCAGCGCCGCCTGCGCCAGCGCGTAGCCCTGCTTGCCGCTGGAGCGGTTGCTGATATAGCGGACAGGATCGACCGCTTCGCGCGTGCCGCCCGCCGTGATCACCACCCGCCGCCCCGCCAGCGCGCCGTTTTGCCCCAGCACCAGCCGGATCGCGCCGAGCAGTTCCGGCGTCTCTGGCAGACGCCCCTTGCCGACCAGCCCGGAAGCGAAACGTCCTACGTCCGGCTCGACGACGAACGCGCCGCGCGCCCGCAGGGTCTCCAGGTTCGCCTGCACCGCCGGGTTGGCATACATGCCGCCGTCCATCGCCGGGGCGATCAGCAGCGGGCAGCGCGCCGCCAGCGCCGTCACCGCCAGCAGGTCGCGGGCGAAACCGCCAGCCAGCCGCGCCAGCGTGTCGGCGGTGGCGGGGATGATGGCGAACAGGTCCGCCCCTTCACCGAGTCCGATGTGGGCGATGTGCGTCGGCAGATCGCTCCCCGCCGCCGGCGTCCACATGTCAGTGTAGACGGCGCGCCCGGTAACCGCCTGAAAGGTGAGCGGGGTCACGAACTTCTGCGCCGACTCGGTCATAATCACGTCGATGCGCGCGCCCGCCTGGGTTAGCTTGCTGGCGAGATCGACGGCTTTGTAGCAGGCGATGCTGCCGGTGACGCCCAGCAGCAGGCGTTTGCCTTGAAGGAGGGTGATCGGGTCCATGAGGGAATCTTTTCGGATGGGACGCAGCCCATCGCTAACACAACACACCTCTCATTATAACCGCATGGCGCGCGCCTGCTTGTTGAACTCGCGCGCTCCCAGCACGAACGTCACCAGCGGCAGCCAGACCAAACCGTAAGCGGTCAGCAGCGAGCCGATCACCGCCAGCGGGTCCGCCTCGGAACCGCCGCGCGGCAGATGGTAGCCGATCACGCCGGCGATCAGCGTCAGCGCGAAGAGGGCGCCGAGCGCGCTGAGCGGCACGGCGGTCGAGCGGGCATCGAGCAGGGTCGCGCCTTTGCGGCGCTTCTGAAACCAGATGATGCCGGCGCAGAAGAGGGCGAACAGGATGACGGTGGCGCTCTGCACGCCGTCGAGCGCACCCGCTGTCAGCCGGGCGACCAGCACCGGCAGCAAGGCGATCAAGACGAACGCCCCGCCGGCGCGCGACAGCCGGAAAGACTCAACAGGCAGGCTCAGCGCGCTCCGCCGCAGCGCCGCTGTCAGCGCCAGCGTCAGCACGACAAAAAGAGCGAACCAGCCCACGACGGCGATCAGCGGCGTATCTGCGCCGGCGGCGAAGACCGGCGGCGCGTAATGCGCCCAGTAGCCCCACACCCCGCCGAGGCACACCGCCAGCGCGCCGGTGAAGACACGCCCGGCACGGCGGAGCGGTCTGCCGTCGGTCAGGCGCAGCCACAGCGCCAGCGCCAGCAGCCCCATCAGCGTATGCCCGCCCATCGCCCGCGTGAAGAAGGTGCGCGGGAAATCGACGAAGGCGGTCGCCGGGTTGAGCAGCGCGGCATTGATCAGCCCGTAGATGCCTGCCAGCGCCATCAGCCCGTAAAGATCGCGCAGCCGGTAGCGGGCGGCGAGATCCAGCAGCAGGGCGCTCAGCGCCAGATAGGCAGCGCTCACCACCATCCAATCGAACAGGGGGCGGGCATCGGGCGCGGTCCACAGGACAATTTCCGAAGTCATGCCCAGCAGCGCCGCCAGCAGTCCGCGCAGCAGCCAGGCGGCGGAGTTCATGCCCGCCGCTCCGGTTTGACGGCGACGAGCTGGCTGAGCGCTTCCGGTTCGGCGCTGCGCAGCACGCGCCAGTCGCCGAAATAGCCGACCAGTTCGCCCAGGCTGAGCAGATAGGCAGGGTTGGCGTCCGGCTGGGCATCCAACCGGCGGGTGTTGTAGGTCTGGTAGATGATGCGCCCGCCGGGCTTGACGGCGGCGCGAATCGCCGACATGAGGTCGCGCTGAAGGTAGCGGAAGACGCAGACCAGATCGTAGCGGTCGCGTTCCAGCGCCGGCGCTTCCAGGTCGATTTGCAGGAAGTTGACGGTGCGCAAACCGCGCCGCGCGGCTTCGTCCTTCGCCTGCATCAAAGCCGTGCGGCTGATGTCCACCAGATCGACGACGTAGCCCTGCTCCGCCAGCCACAGCCCGTTCTGACCGACGCCGCACGCCAGATCGAGGGCGGCGGGCGGTTCGCCGCGCTGGAACACAGGCGGCGCATAGTGCAGCAGGAGCGGATCAGGCGGTGGAGCAGGTTCCCCGGTGCGTCCTTTGTAGATATGGTCCCAGCGGTCGCGATCTGACGTGCTCATGCGCGTTTGCCTCCGAAGATCGGGGTGTAGGTCAGCGCATCCGGCACAGCCTCACGGGCTTCGGCGTCGCCAGGGTACAGGCGGGCGTTCGGAGAGCGTTCCAGCCGCTTATGGACGGCGTAGGCGTCGCGCAGCGTCGTGAAGTCGGGCGTTTGCCAGGAAGCGGGCAGCCCCAGGCGGAACGCCTCAGCGATCAGCCGCGACCCCGCCGCGCCCGACCAGTCGATCTGCGCCGCCGCCAGCAGGTCGCGAGCCGCCGCCGCGTCGGCGTCGCTCGCCCCAAGCCGTTTGCCCAGACTGCCGATCAGCCGGTTCGCCATCGCCCCCGCCTGCTTCATATCGACGCGGCTCGCCATCGCCTGAGTGTCGCTGGAAAGCGCAGCAAGATCGACCCCTGCCAGGGTCGCGCCGCCTGTGGCGGATCCACCGGCGAGGTCGAACAGGACCGCCGGGGCGACGCTTTGCAGCGCCTCCGCCAATCCAGCGACCGGCTCGGCGAGGATCAGCCGTACCCATGCGCTGCCCACACCCTGCGCCGCCGGGGACACAAACAGCTTGACGGCGGACGGGTAGGATGCGCCGGGGATGACGCCGAACGGATCATAGAGGACGCAGCCGTTAGCGGCGAGCCAGGCGCGCACGGCAGCCACGACGGAATCGCGATCCTCGGTCGCGCAGAAGATGCTGCACCAGTTGGACATCGGCAGGATTCCTGAAGCAGGTCATGACAGTCAATCGACGGACGGGTTCATACCGCATCCGTATGAAAGTGATCATAACAGGCGGCGCGCCAAATCGTCAAAGACGAAGCCGGTCGTCAGCGGCGCGCGGGGCAGACACAAAAAGCCGCCTCAGCCAGGGGGTGGCTGAGGCGGCAAGAGGTGGAGGAGAGGCATTCAGTTGTAGGTGAAGGTGATGGTCTCTTCGGTGATCGCCACGCCGGTCAGCCGACCCGCCGGGCGCGTGCTGCTGACCCAGCGCCGCCACGACGCTGCCAGATGGGCGTTGATCTGCGCCAGCAGTTCCGCCGAGGCAGGCTGCCCATCGGCGCTGGCGGCGGCGACGTTCCACTGCACCCGCCCATTGACCAGTGCCGGGACCATCGTCACGGAAAGCTGATGCTGCTCGGTCGCGCCGGTGCGGCTGATGCGCTGCGTGTAGGTGGCGGTGATCGTCACCTGGTTCGGCTGCAAATTGACGTAGACGTTGCTGATGTGGCGGTTGCGCGGGTTGGTCACCCAGAAGGTGGCGTTGACCTGCGCCTCGGTGAAGGACAGGCTGCGAGAGGTCTGCGACTCCTGGGCGGAGGCGGTCATGAACGGAAACGCCATGACGAGCAGGGCGACGACAGCGACGAGCGTGAACATCGATTTCTTCATGGAAGAGGTCTCCTGTAACCTCGCTTTCGGTCTGACATCACTACCCTAAGCGGCGAATGTTAGACGGATTTGCCCGATCTGTAAAAGGTGCTGCACCAGATGTAAAACTTTTCCGACACATCTCCGACATGGCGCGCACATCACTTCTACACATCTTCGCACTATCGTAGGGACAAATCGACGGATAGACGCAGAGATGCGAAAGAAGGAAGTACGAAATGAACGCGAAACGGATGATCCTCCTGGTTGTAGCGTTGACGGCGATCTTCGCCCTCGGTTTGACGGCGGTTTCGGCGCAGGACAGCCCCGGCGGCGGCATCGGCGGCGGTCAGGGGAACGGCTATCAGGGCGGGCGCGGCGGCGGCGCTCCGGGCGGCGCGATGAATGGCAATGGCGCATATGGCGGCGGACTGATGCTCAACCTGCCCCCGGCTTCGACAGAGGCGCTCTCGCAGGACTCCATCGACCTGATGATCGACGGCTGGCTGGACGAACAGCACGCCTATGCGGTCTACGGCAGCATCATCGAGCAGTTCGGCGCGGTGCGCCCGTTCGTCAACATTCAGCGCAGCGAGGCGCAGCATATCGCCGCCTGGGAGACTCTGTTCGCCCGCTACGGCGTCACCGTTCCGGAAGTCCCGGCGTTCGATGTGCCGCAGTTCGCCAGCGTCGCCGAAGCCTGCGCTGCCGGCGCGGTGGCTGAGGTCGCCAACTTCGACCTGTACGACTCGATGCTGGCGGCGTTTCAGCCCTACCCCGATCTGGCATACGTCGCTCAGGCTTTGCGCGACGCCTCGGAGTTCAGCCACCTGCCGGCGTTCGAGAACTGCGCGGGATAACCTTCACCGCCTCGATCCCTCGCCTGCATGTGCGGGTCGAGCGTGAAGGGTCCAGATGTGGCGCGGAGAGCGACTCTCCGCGCCCTTTTTTTCGGGTCGAGCGGGTGGAAACATGCGTGAAAAGTTCTACACAGCCCCAAAACACCCTCTTCATCACTCCTACACAACTTTCCAGCATCCTCTGCGCAAACGAACGAACCACACAGTAGGGAGCGAACATCATGTTGAAGAAACTCATCGTCGGACTGCTGGCGATCACCCTGGTGGGCGGCGCTGCCGTCGCCCTGCTGGATAATCAGAACACCGCCATCGAAGCGCCTCAGCCCACAGCGGCGCGTGGACAGGGAGGCGGTCAGGGGAATGCCGCACAGCAAAACACCCCGCAGCCGGTGCAGGCATCCACCAGCAGCGTCGGCGACCCCTGGAGCGGCGTCGGCACGATCCTGGAACTGGGGACGGTCGGCATGACCCTGGCGCTGGAAGACGGGCAGGAGATTTTCGTCGAACTCGGCTCGCCGGACTACTGGCAGGCGCAGGACATCACGCTCAATGCCGGCGCAGTCGTCACCATCGACGGCTTCTTCAACGGGACCGACTACCACGCCCGCACGGTGACGACCTCCGATGGGGCGATCCTGGCGCTGCGCAACGAGCAGGGGCAGCCGCTGTGGGCGGGCGGCAGCAGCAGCGCCGGCGAAAACGGCGGTCAGGGGCAGGTGCAGATCCCGGCGGATCAGTGGGTGACGGTCGAAGGCGTGGTCACGGCGCTGACCAACAACGGGCTGGTCCTACAGACCTCCGACGGGGGGGCGCTGACAGTCTCCTTTGGGCGAGCGGACTTCTGGCAGGGGCAGGCGGTGACCTTCGCGACCGACGACGCCGTTGCGCTGCTCGGCTTCTGGCAGGGCGATCAATTCAGCGTCGGGCAGGCGACCCGCACGGCGACCGGTGAACGCATCCTGCTGCGCGACCCGAACGGGCGTCCGCTGTGGGCGGGTCCGGGGCGCGGGCAGGGTAACGGTCAGGGGACGCACCTCACGCCCACTGCCGAGGCGACACCGGAGGCGACCGCGCCGGTCGCCTCGTAGCAGCCCTCCGCCGCATCGTCCGAGACCCGTCTTTCGCCTCACAGGAGTCTGATCCGATGAACGACCCTCTTGATCCCCGACCCGAAGAACTCAAACAGCGCGTGTGGGAGTCCATCCAGCGGGATGAACTCCCCCCACGCGACGACCGAGGGCGGATGCGCATCGTGATGAACAATCTCGTCCTGCATCTGCACCCCAGCAAGGTCGCAAAGCCGACGCTCAAGTTCACCTACACCTGGGGATTGGGCGGGCTGGCGCTGCTGCTGGTGGTGCTGCTGACGGTGACCGGCGTCATGCTGATGTTCGTCTATACGCCATCGCCCGAAACCGCTTACCAGGACATGCTCGCCCTGCAAACCGACATCTGGTTCGGGCAGTTGATCCGCAACCTGCACCATTGGAGCGGGAACCTGCTGGTGATCGTCGCTTTCCTGCACCTGCTGCGCGTCTTTTTCACCGGCGGCTTTCGCGCCCCGCGCGAATTCAACTGGGTGCTGGGCATCGCGCTGCTGCTGCTGGTGGTCGGCGCGAACTTCACCGGCTACCTGCTGCCCTGGGATCAGCTGGCATACTGGGCGGTCACGGTCGGGTCGAGCCTGCTCAGCTACCTTCCGCTGATCGGCGAAGGGCTGCGCAGCTTCCTGCTGGGCGGACCGGAAGTCGGGGCGACGACCCTGACCAACTTCTACGGGCTGCACGTGGCGATCATCCCACTCGCCCTGATGGGCATCGTCTCCTTCCACATCTGGCGCGTGCGCAAAGACACGCTGACGATCCCGCACAAGCTCGATGGCTCGGTGGACGGTGCGGAAGGCGGGCAGGTCGAAAAAGTGACCACCCTGCCGCATCTGGTTTCGCGCGAGTTCGTCTTCGCCCTGGTGATGACCGGCGCGATCCTGCTCTGGTCGGTGTGGGTCAACGCCCCGCTGGAAGCTGCCGCCAACCCCGATCACAGCCCGAACCCGGCGAAAGCTGCCTGGTATTTCATGGGGCTGCAAGAGCTGCTGCTGCACTTTCACCCGGTCTTCGGGGCGATCATCATCCCGGCGCTGGGGCTAGGTGCGCTGGCGGTCCTGCCCTATCAGCGCTTCGACCTGAGCGCCGAGGGCGTATGGTTCCGCTCACGCAAGGGGCGGCAGATGGCGCTGGTGGGCATGGTCGCGGCGCTGGTCGCCGTGCCGCTGCTGGTGCTGCTCGACGAATATGCCCTCGACATCCCGGCGCTCCTGCCCAGCCTGCCGACAATCATCAGCAACGGCTGGATACCGCTGGCGGCGCTGCTGCTCCTGCTGATCGCCTACTACGACGGAATCAAGAGGCTGTTCAAGGCGAGCGCCTGCGAGACGCGCCTGAGCGTCTTCGTGCTGCTGGTGACCGCCTTCATCGTGCTGACGGTGATCGGTGTGATGTTTCGCGGCGAAGGCATGGCATTAGTGCTACCGTGGGAGGTGCTGTGATGGCGGAAACGACCAAGCTCGTGAATCGGCGGGATTTTCTCAAGATCGCCTGGGGTGCGGCAGGTGCGCTGGCGCTGATCGAAACCGGCGGCGTGGCGCTGAGCTTCTTCTCGCCGCGCGTTGCGGAAGGCGAGTTCGGCGGCATGATCGAAGCCGGCGCGGTGGACTCCTTCCCGATCGGCAGCGTCACCCCCTTCACCCAGGGGCGCTTCTACCTAGTGCGCCTGCCCGACGGCGGTTTCCTGGCGCTCTACCGTAAGTGCACGCATCTCGGCTGTGCCGTCCCCTGGAACCCGGCAGAAGGACGCTTCGTCTGCCCCTGTCACGCCTCAGCCTTCGAGATGGATGGAGAGGTCATCAACCCGCCCGCGCCCCGCCCGCTGGATCGCTTCGCCGTCACGATCAGCGCCGGCGTTGTCCTCGTCGATACCAGCGCACCGATCCAGCGCGACCGCGCCAGCGACGCCGATCTGGTCTATGCGGAGGCGGTATCATGACCCGTCAGATGAACTGGATCGCCCTGATCGGCATGGTGATGATCGCCGGCGCGTTGGGCATCGCCGCCCTCGGCGAACCCGGTCGGCTGGCTGCCGCCGCCGAAGATCTGCACACGGCGCTGGTCGTCGAGGGCATCGACCTTTATGCGCGGAACTGCGTCGCCTGTCACGGCGCAAACGGCGAAGGCATCGCCGCCTATCCGCCGCTGACGACTGCCGGGGCGATGGACGCCGACATGCTCACCAAAACAATCGAGCGCGGGCGTTACACGACGGCGATGGCGGCGTTCGGCGCCGAAGAAGGCGGCGTCCTGACCGGTGCGCAGGTCGAAAGCCTGGTCGTCATGCTGCAAGCAGAATCCTGGGATACAGTCGCCGCCCGCGTCGCTGCGCTCGGCTTGACACCGCCGCAGATCACCGTCGCCGAAATCCCTGCCGAGACGCTGTCGCTGGTCGCCGCCCTACCGGACGGAGCATCGCTGTCCGCCGGGCTGACCCTCTACGCCGAGAACTGCGCCGCCTGTCACGGCGCGAACGGCGAAGGATCGACGCTCGCGCCGCCGCTCAACACCGATGAACTGCGCGTCCGTCTGAGCGATGCCGACATCGCCCGCCTCGTGCGGGAAGGCGTTCCGGGGACGCTGATGGCGTCCTGGTCGAGCGCCCTGGATGCGGCGCAGCAGCAGGCAGCCGTCGCGCTGATCAGCCGGTGGGGCGAGCTGAATGCTGCCGGGGTGCGCCTGCCGGTGATCGAGACCGCGCCGCTGGAAGCCAGCCCGGAGGCGGTCGCCGCCGGGGCAGGGCTGTTCAATCTGCTCTGCACCCAGTGTCACGGATTCGACGGTTACGGCTCGGCGATAGCCCCGGCGCTCAACAACCAGACCTTCCTGAGCCAGACGCCCGACGCCGCTATCCGGCAGATCATCGCCGGCGGAGTGACCGGGACGACCATGCCCGCCTGGGGTGGCTATCTGACCGACGCCGACATCGCCGCCATCACGCTCTATCTGCGCAGCCTGGAGCCGACCGCGCCGATTATCGCCCCGGCGCAGCCGTAGCGGCATGGCGGTACACGCGCACCCAGCTATAATGACGCCGAACGAAGGGGTTGAGGCATGGCGCACAAGATTCTGATCGCCGACGACGAAGGAGCCATCCTGGAGACCGTGCGAGCGTATCTGGTCGAGGCGGGCTTGCAGGTGGTGACGGCGCGCAATGGGCGGGAGGCGGTGCACGCCTTCCGCCGCGAAAACCCGGCGCTGGTCATCCTCGACGTGATGATGCCAGAGATGGACGGATGGGAAGCCGCGCGGCTGATCCGCCGGGAAAGTCAGGCTCCGCTGCTCTTCCTGACGGCGCGCGTGGACGACATCGACCACGTGACCGGGCTGGAGATCGGCGCGGACGAGTACATCACCAAACCCTTCAGCCCGCGCGTGCTGGTCGCGCACGTGCGGGCGCTGCTGCGGCGGGCTTATGGCGACCTGGGAGCTGCTGCGCCCGTGTGGCGAGTAGGCGACCTGGAGGTCAACAGCGAGACTCACACCGTCACCCGCGCGGGGACGCGCATTGACCTGACGCCGACCGAATTCGAGCTGCTGGCGACGCTGATCGCCCGTCCGGGGCGAGTCTTCACCCGCACCGAGCTGCTCGACCGCCTGCAGGGACAGAGTTTCGCCGCCTTCGAGCGGGCTATCGACGTTCATGTCAAGAACCTGCGCGCCAAAGTTGAAGAAGACCCCCGCGCGCCGGAATATATTGAAACGGTCTTCGGCGTCGGCTACCGGATGCGGGAAGAGGGGTGAAGCGCGTTGAAAATCCGCATGAACCGCCTCTCGGTGCGTCTTTCGCTGGCATTTCTGCTCTCCGCCTGGATCGGCGTCGGGGCGATGGTGCTGGTCGTCCAGCGGACGCTCGACGCAGGCTTCCGACAGTACGTGACCGCCCGCGACAGCGGCGAGACCAACCCGGAACAGATCGCCCGGTTGGCTGCCTACTTCGCTGCCAGCGGCTCATGGG
The DNA here is from genome assembly GCA_016789005.1 of Anaerolineae bacterium. GTDB lineage: Bacteria > Chloroflexota > Anaerolineae > Aggregatilineales > Phototrophicaceae > Flexifilum. The sequence continues at coordinate 7,424 of JAEURA010000204.1, read as the reverse complement.
CGGGAGCGGAAAGCCTGCTGAGCGGGCGCGGTTCTGGCAACGGCGCGGGCGCGGCGGGAGCCGGTGGATCTGCCGGAAGCGGGCGTGGGGCGACACTGGTCGTCGCCGACCTGGACGGCAGAGTCGCCGCCGCGACCGATTCGACTCTGGTCGGTGCGACGCTCAGCGCCGAGGCACTGGCATCAGCGATCCCGATACAGGTAGAGAGCGAGCAGGTCGGCTGGCTGTCACGCCAGTCGCCGGGCATTCAGGCGTTGGGCGCGGCGGAAGTCGCCTTCCTGGACGAAGCGAACCGCTGGCTGACCGCCGCCGGGCTGGGGGCAACGGGGTTGGCGGTCGCTGTCGGCGTCATCCTGGCGTGGACGCTGGCGCAGCCGCTGCGCGAACTGACTAAAGCCGTCCGCGATCTTTCAGTCGGTGGTCTGGGGCGTCAGGTGCAGCTGCGCGGCACGGTCGAGATCGACGCGCTGGCGGAGGAGTTCAACGCGATGTCGAAAGCGCTGGCAGAGGCGGAAGCGCTGCGCCAGCGCATGGCGGCGGACATCGCCCACGAGCTGCGCACTCCGGTGAGCGTCCTGCGTGGGCATCTGGAAGCGATGCTGGACGGCGTGTATCCGCTGGACAGCGCGCACGTCGCCGTCGCGCACGGGCAAGCCATCCACCTCGCCCACCTGGTCGAAGATCTGCGCGTGCTGACTCTGGCGGAGGCGAAGCGTCTGCCGCTGGAGCGGGCGGCGCTGGACCCGGCGGCGATGATCGCAGGGATGCTCGACGCCTTCGAGCCGCTGGCGCTGGACGCCGAAATCCGCCTGATACGGCAGATCGCGCCCGACCTCCCCGTCATATCGGCAGATCGGACGCGCATCCAGCAGGTGCTTTCCAACCTGCTCGCCAATGCGCTGCGCCACACCCCAGCCGGCGGGGATATTGAAGTCAGCTTAAACCCTGTTCCGTCCGGCGTGCGCATCAGCGTGAACAACAGCGGCAGCCAGTTGAGCGCCGAGGAGGAGGCGCGCGTCTTTCAGCCATTCTGGCGCGCCGAAGCCGCGCGCGAACGCGACAGCGGCGGCAGCGGACTGGGACTGGCGATCAGCCGCGAGATCGTCGCCCTGCACGGCGGGACGATGACCGTCGAGAGCGGCGGTCATCGGGTGACTTTCAGCCTCACCCTGCCGACAGCATAGTCCCTCGCGCCCGCCGAAAATCCGTCCCGACAAAATCCGACTGCGACGCGGCGCGGGTTCTGTGCGTATAATCCCGCAGAGGGTCATCACATTCAGGATGATGTCATGTTCGCACGCTGGAACTTCTACCTGGGTTACGCGGTCCGCAACATGCGCCGCAGCGCCCGCTGGACGATCTTCGCCATCTTCTGCATCGCCGCCGGGGTCGCCACCGTCGTCTCGCTGCGCGGCTTGGGATTGGCGATTGGCGACACGCTGATCGACAACGCCCGCTATTCGCTGCACGGCGACATCACCATCGCCACCGACGGTTCGGGCGGCACGATCTTCCCCGGCGGGTCGGATACTGAAGATGATGTCTTTTTCCCCCGCGTCGTCGAATCGGCGCAGAGGTGGGCGGACGAAAACGGCGCGCAGGTGACCTTCTACTATCGCACCGGCAACCTGCAGGTAACGGCGGTCGAAGGGACGACGGTGGGGCGTCCGCAGTTCATCAATACCATCCTGGTGGACCCGACGACTTTCTCGCCGGCGGGCGAGGTCTTCGCCTCCGACCCGGCAGGCGTCCCGCTGCGCGATCTGCTGCCCGGCGGGCGCGAGATCGTCATCAGCAGCAACCTCGCCGAAGGGCAGGGCTTGCAGGTCGGCGATACGGTGCGCGTCAGCAATACGACGGAGATCTTCACCGTCACGGGCATCGTCCCGGCGGAGCTGGAAGCGTCGATCACCAACCCGATTGCCTCCTTCTTCGGCTTCGTCTACATGCACCGCGCTCAGGCGGAGACGGTGCAGATGCCGACCGACCCCAACGTGATCACCTTCGGGCTGCCGGCGACCATCGCCCCTGAAGACGCGGAAGCGCAGCTGCGGCGCGCCGGGGTGGCGGGCTTCACGACCACCCTGCCCGAACTGCTGGAAACCTACAAGACCGTCTCCGATACGCTGGGGCGGTTCATCGTCGTCATGGGCTTGGGCGCGCTGCTGATCGGCGGGGTGGGCATCATCAACACCATGCTGGCGGTGGTGGCGCGGCGGACCAACGAGATCGCCGCGCTCAAGACCTTCGGGCTGACCGGGCGGCAGATCATCGCCGTCTTCATGACCGAGTCGCTGCTCCTGGGGCTGATCGGCAGCGCGGTCGGCGCGGTCGCCGGGGTGCTGCTCAGCGTCTTCGTCAACCAGTACGGCGAACTCTTCTTGCAGCAGCGGCTCGTCTGGCGCGTCTACCCCGAGGCGATCCTGCTCGGTGCGGCGCTGGGCATCGTCGTCACGCTGGTCTTCGGCATCCTGCCGGTGCTGACCGCCAACCGCATCCGCCCGGCGATCATCCTGCGCCCCGACGAGACGCACATCCCGGCGGTAGGCGCGCTGCAAAGCCTGATCGCCCTGCTGCTGATCGTCTTCGTCATCGGCGGCGCTGCCGGACAGATCCTCGGTTCGATCCCCATCGGCATCATCGGCGTGGCGATCACCCTGGTGATCCTGGGCATCCTGACCGGCATCATGTGGCTGGTGGTCTGGCTGGTCGGCAGATTCCCGTCGTTCGGCGTGGTCGACTTGCAGCTGGCGCTGCGCAACATGCGCGCCCGCCGGGTGCGCACGGCGACCACCCTGCTGGCGCTCGCCGCCGGCATGTTCGCCCTCAGCAGCATCACCTTCGTCGGCGTGGGCACGCGCGAAATCCTCAACTTCCAGCTCACCCAGAACTTCGGCGGCAACGTGCTGGTCATCCCCGGCATCAGCCTGCTCGCCCCGGCGCTGGCGGAAAGCATGCTGGACGCCCGCGTCGCAACGATTGAAGGCGTGGAATACAGCACCAAGTATTCCAGCTTCAGCGCGACCATCGAGACGGTGAACGGCGAACCCTACGAAGTGAGCTTCCCGTTTTCCGACGAAGTGCCCGCCCGCGCCCGCAGCGCCATGCGCCGGGTCGTCCTGCAATCGCGGGAGAGCACCAACCCCGACCTGAGCAGCGGACGGCTGATCGCCGGGCGCGACCTGACCCAGGCGGATCGCGGTCAGCCGGTGATGGTGATCGCCGCCAGCCCCATCGCCGGCATGGACACGCTCAGCACGGTCCCGGTCGGGGCGCAGGTCGAGATTCGCTATGGGTCGGGCGGCACGGGCGGTCAGCGCCAGACCTTCGAGGTCGTCGGCATCGTCGAATCGTCGGGGTTTGGCTTCGGGCAGGTCTACATCCCGCCGGGAGTCGCGCCCAGTTCAGGGCTGCCCGACCTGTTCATCTACCAGGTCGAGCCGGAACATCTCAACGAGGCGCTGCTGGCGTTTTCAGAACTGCCGTTCGTGCTCACGCTCGATCTGTCGTTCATCGACGGGCTGCTCAGCCGGCTGATCGCCCAGTTCAGCGCCATCCCGACCATCGTCGGCTTGCTGTCGCTGCTGGCAGCGGCGGTGGCGATGGCGAACACCGTCTCGCTGGCGACGCTGGAACGCCGCCGCCAGATCGGCATCCTGAAGGCGATCGGCGCGGGGACGCGGCGGGTGCTGGGGGTGATGCTGCTGGAAAACACCATCGTCGGTCTGCTGGGCGGGCTGATCGGCATCGGGGTGAGCGCCCTGGGCGTGGCGCTGATGACGCTGATGGGCGTGGGCGACGCCATCCCCATCCCGCGCGAAGCCGTGCCGACGGCGATCCTGCTGGTGACGGCGGCGGTGGTGATCGCCGTGATCGCCACGCTGCTCAGCGCCCAGGTGGCGGTGCGCGAGCGGGTGGTCGATGTGCTGCGCTATGAGTAAACTGGTCGGACTGCGGGATAGATCATAGGAGATCACATCATGTCACAATCGCGCAAACCTCAGGGACAGGGCGGCGGACTGCGGGCGCTGCTGCCCGTCTTCGGCTTGATCGTCGCCGTCGTCTTCGGCGTCGTCGGCTGGCTGATCGCCCCCGACGCTCTGAAATGGTTCGAAGGGCTGATCCCCGGCTTCACCGGCAGTGAGCTTGATCCGACGGTCATGCGCATCATCGTCACGGTGGTGATCGCCCTGCTGGCGCTGGTCCTCTTCGCGCTGATCGCCGCCCTCGTCACGCCTAAGCCGACCCTGACCGCCCGCGAAGCGGATCTGGCGCGGGAGAAAGAGCGCCTGCTGGCGCAGCAGAAAGCGGAGCGCGACCGCCAGCGCCGCAGTGGTCGGTGATTGGACACAGCGACCCCCTCTCCGCGCGGGGTTATCCGCGCGGAGAGGGGAAAGCCAAGCCCACTATCTGATCTTCACGCTCAGCGGGGTCAGGGTCGGGGTGATCGCCGCGCCGTCGAGCGTCAGCAGACTCTCGTAGTAGGGCGCGCTCGATGCCTGCACCAGCGTCACCCCGCTCCCCGTCGAGGCGAGCGCTCGGAAGCGGATCGTCACCAGCGTGAACTGCCCCTGCGCCGCTGCGTTCAGCGTCCCCGCCGCGAAGTCGACGGTCCCGGCGCTGTTGTCATAGACGTTCTTCAGCACCGTCGGGAGCGTCGTGCCCGGCGTCAGCCCCGCCAGCGCCTCATCCACCTGAAGTAGGGTCGGGTCGAAGGTCAGATGCACCTCTGCCCCGTCCAGCAGGCTGATCACGCTGCCCTGCCCGACCGTCGAATTGCCTGCCGCCAGCGTGACGCTGAATGCCGCGCCGACGCGCGTCGAGACGCTGCCGTTGTTGGTGAGGAAGCGCAGCCGCGCCGATGCCAGTTCGGGCGGGATCGTCTCCATCACCCGCATCTCTGGCGCACCGGTCCCACCGGCAGGCGGGGGCACACCATTCAGCCCGAAATTCGCCGCCAGGATGGAGAAGTCGCTGATGTTGACGCTGCTGTCGCCGGTGAAATCGGCGCGGGCGTCGTAGCCCGGCTGATCGCTGGACGTGCCGAACGCCGCCGCCAGGATGGAGAAATCGGCGATGTTGACGACGTTAGTGTCGTTCGCGTCGCCCAGCAGGAGCGCGCTGAGCGTGACATCGGTGGTCGGCGCTGAAAGGGTTACCAGCGCTTGAGCGCCGGCGAGCGACTGCGGATGCTTCACCCAGAGGTCGTACTGCCCCGGCAGGATGCCGCTGATGCTCAGCACGCCGCCTGGACCGGCGGCGGCGAGCGTATCCTGCCGCACGATCCCCGCCTGGCTGAGGAGGACTCGGAAGATTTGCCCCTGCGCCGGGCGAGCGCCGAGCGAGACGGTGAGGTTGAGCGTCACGGTTGGCTGCGGCGTGGGGGTGGGCGTGTGTGTGGGGGATGGGGTGGGCGTCGGCGTCGCCACCGATGGCACATTGTGTACCACCGTGCCGTCCCCGTAGTACAGCCGTGTGCCGTCGGCGCTGAAGGCGATTTCGTTTGTCCCAACTCCTATATCTTGAGAGAAGAGAAAGGAGTTAATGACAAGTCCAGAATTCAGATCGGTTAGGTTAACAGTTTTGTCGGGTCCCTTACCGACGCTTGCGATGGTATCTCCACCAGGTCCCCATGCGAGTGCGTCCACGAACCCCACGAATTGCTGGAATGCAGCAAGACTCTGAAACCCAGGGTAACCATACACGCGCACCTGTCCATCAGTGCTTCCGGCCGCGATCCTGACACCATCTGGAGCGAATGCAACGGATACAGATGGAACTTCTATACCTAGTCCTGGAGACCAAGCACAACCCAACTGTGGATCAATGATATTGACCCCATTACCTCCAGCGACAGCAAGTACATCAGTCATTGGATGCCATTCAAGATCAAGGATGTTTCGCGGTGCTTCTAGTTGACATTGCTGAGAAAGACTAGCAGCACTGTAGAGATAGAGAGATGACCATGTGTCGCGCAGACTGGCTGCTGCAAGGTATAAACCCGTCGGACTCCACGCAACTTCTGTCGGATCTTGTAACTGGGTGGAAAGTACTATCGTTCCGGTTGTTACGTTCCAGATTTGTATTGAGTCGTCGCCAGTGTAGTTCACATATGCCGTTGCGATTCGCGCACCATCAGGACTCCATGCAACGGATCCGATCGTACCGGTTAGTCCAGCAAACGCGACCTGCACCGTTCCTGACACTGCGTCAATGATCTTCAGGAGACCATTTGTGCCCGCAACTGCCAATCGTTCACCATCCGGACTCCTGACAATGTCGATGATACCATCCGGAACCTGCGCCGCAGTGCCTGACAGGCAAAGCGTGGAGACTGCAAAGAGCATCGCGGCGGAGACCAGGAGGACCCACTGAATACGAAGGGTCTTGGGAAGTTTCATGATTCACCTCTGCGGCACTTCAGCCGGCAAATGGGGTCGGCGTAACCGTTGGAAACCAGGTTGCCAGGGTTGGCATGATGTTGTCGGTCAGGATTGAGAACCGCGCGACTCCCGGGTCAGTCGTATCACCGGGTGCAGCAGACACACAGTCCCCGACGAGGTCGCGGTAGTTGCGGTTCTTGAACCCGTACATTTCCCCAGTGGTGATGCGCGAGTAGACCCAATTGAGGAACATGTCCGCCGCAGTCTCATTCGTTTCGGTGCGGGCAAGGAATTCCTGTGTAGGGGCAGGCAGTCGTGCGATTTCGAAGTCGTACGGACTGTAGGCGTTCTGCTGGAAATCACATGGTTGATCAGCGGGAATGAAATCGAGGCTCCTTGCTGCGCTGCCCCAACCCCTCTGCCCCCGCGTCCAGTCGGATCCTCTCTCTTTGGTGGTTGGATTTTCCCGATCCGGTATTACGCCCAACACAATACCACCGCTCAAATCCAGTATGGCGCCGCCGGTCGGCGGATTTCTGATCATTCCGTAGAACGTGGATCCCGTTACTGACTCGCCGGTGTGATACGTGAAGGCATGTCCGAGTTCATGCACGACCGTGTATTCGGACAGGTCATTGCCGGCGTAGCAGGTGATCCGAGGATAGACGGTGCGGCAGTAGGTGTCGCTTGCTGAAGACTTCTCGAACACGAGCGCCGGGGCGACTTCGGGCAGTCTGAAGATGAGGCGGAATGCATTGTGGGGCAGTTCACCGCCGAACTGCAGGCGCAGCGCTTCAGCGGTGTTCGCGACGCCGGCGAAGATATCGCGGAGGTCGGTCACCGTCCACGCCCCTTCGGTCACCACACTGTGGACGAGCAGACCACACTCCGGGCATTCAACCTTGACGCCAATGCCGCGCGTCCCCGTTGGAACACTCGGCGCAATGATCTGGAAGTTCGCGCCATTGAAGTCTGTCAGGTAGGCATATTCTGCCGCGCTTCCTGGAATGAACACCCGCCCCCATTTGGGGCTGGCGCCGC
>JAEURA010000195.1 GCA_016789005.1 Anaerolineae bacterium | reverse complement strand
GTCGCCGCCTATCTGGGCTACGCCTACCCGCCCGCCTCGGATTATGCGCAGGCGTGGAACGATTACCGGCGCTGGCTGATGGACAACGACCGCACGGCGCTTCAACGGGCGATGGCGTACCAGCTCGCCGACGTGGAGGCGATGCTGGTCGCCCGCGACTGGCTGGTGCGGCGCGCGGCGGGCGAATCGTGATCGGTTTCAGACTGCTTCCTCCGACCGATGTCTGCCCCGCAGTCCGCAGTGGATTGAACACTGCTCGGCGCTCGGTCGTAAGATTCTGTGTGAGTGCTGAACGCTCTGGGTAAGGACAAGCTTGTGTTGAAGACTCTGAGAAATGCGATCCTCTTTTTCGGTATGCTGCTCCTGGGCGCTGTCGTGACGACGGCGCAGGATGCGCCCCAGGATGCGCCGGTGCTGACCCCATTCACCGACGATGTTTTCGGCGTGCAAGGGCGGATGCCGGAAGGATGGACGAGGGTTCAGGCGGGCATCTATGCACGGGGCAGCGGCGCCCGTGACATCGTTCTGCTGGCGATTCAATCCGCCCCCTTGTCCAGCGATGCGCTGATGACCGCGCTGCTGCCGCAGTTCGCCTTGACCACCGCGCCGGAGAGCACCGGATTCCTCAGCAGCACCGCTCTGGATTGGCAGTTGTATCACTTCCCGGTGACTCAGGCGGGCATCACCGTTGAGGTCGATCTGGCGCTGGCTGAGCAGGTGGGCACGACCTACCTCGTCCTGTTGCAGTCGAACGAAGCCGAACGCGAGGCGCTGGCGGATTCGGTCTTCTTCCCGGTTGTGGGGTCGATTCAGCCCACCGCCGAAGATACCAGCGCGCTCCCCTATGAGGTTGAAGAGGTCACCTTCAGCAGCGGAGCGGTCACGCTTGCCGGGACGCTGACGCTGCCGCCGGGCGGCGGACCCCATCCGGCGGTCGTGCTGCTGACGGGCAGCGGCGGGCAGGATCGCGACGAGCAGGTCGCCGGATTCCGGGTGTTTCGGGTGATCGCCGATGACCTGACCCGGCGCGGCATTGCCGTCCTGCGCTTCGATGATCGCGGCATTGGCGCATCGACTGGCGACTGGGCGTCGGCGGATCTGAACGCCTTTGCCGATGACGCCCGCGCCGCGATCGGCTATTTGGGATCGCGCGAGGAGATCGACGACGAACAGATCGGCGTGCTGGGGCACAGCATCGGCGGAGCGCTGGCGGCAATCCTGGGCGCAGACCCCGCCAGCGGAGCCGCTTTCCTCATTTCGATGGCAGGTCCGGGGGTCGCAGGACGCGAAACGCTGCTGGAACAGAACCGGGTCATCCTGGCGCAGCAGGGAGCGTCGCAGGCGCAGATCGACTCGCAAATCGCTTTCCTCCGAGACGCCATGCCCCTGATCGAAGCCCGCGACTGGGACGCCTACAAGCAGCTGGCGCACGATACGCTGATCGAACAGTGGGGACTGCTTTCCGAAGAACAGCGCGCTGAAGTTGGGGTGAGCAGCGCCGAGGAATTTGCCGAAACGGTTGGCGCGAACGGATTCACCACCGTTTCGAGTGAGGAATTCGTCTCGCTGCTTTCCTATGATCCTGCGCCGGACTGGGAAAAGACGACAGTGCCTGTTCTGGCGCTGTTCGGCGAGTTCGACCTTCAGGTTTCGCCAGGCTCACATGCGCCGGCGCTGGAAGCTGCGTTCGAAGCGGGCGGCAACCCGGACGCGGCGGTGGTGATCATCGCCGGCGCGAACCACCTTTTCCAGCACACGGAGACCGGCGCGATTGAAGAATACAGCCAGCTTCCGCCGGAATTCACCGCCGACTTCTTGCCGACGATTGCCGGCTGGATTCTGGAACGTGTGACGGTCGCCATCCCGTAGCTGTGCCTCGCAGATGCCGCGCCGAAAGCCGGCGCGGGTGGGCTTGAAAGCTCGCCCGCGCCGGCTGCTTCGATGCCGCCACCCTTTGGCGAAATGGGTACATTTCAATATTTAGGGTACTTCAACGGACGATGCCTGCAGAGGTATATTTTGTAGAGGCAACGCCCGCGTTGTCCGCCCGTATCCTCAATAATCTGAAATGCACCCTGATGAAATGTGTTCGTTGCTCTTGTCTTATGATCTACGCTAAACTGATTTCATGATCTTGGGTCTGCTCCATCTGGCGCACGTCTGCCGTTCGAACCCTGTCCGAACCTGAAGGGGACCGATCATGAAAAGCGTCTTCATCAGCTCCACTTCGCGCGATCTTCAGCCTTATCGCGATGCCGTGAAGGCGGCGGTAGAACGTCTGGACCTGCGCCCCATCGATATGCGCAACTTCGGCGCGCAGCCCGGTGGGGCGGTCGGTGTGAGCGTGCGCGAGGTGCAGAAAGCCGACATCTTCCTCGGCATCCTTGCTCATCGGTATGGCTACATCCCCGAAGGCGCGTCAAAGTCGGTCACAGAGCAGGAGTATGACGAGGCTGTCCGGCTTCATCTGCCCCGGCTGATGTACTTCATCGATCCAGCCTTTCGCTGGGATGAGGCGCTGGTTGAGGCGGACGAGCAGGCTCAGGCGCGCCTGGCTGATTTCAAGCATCGGGTCGAGCGTCAGGATGTGCGGAGTTTCTTCAGCACGCCGGACGATCTGGCTTCGCAGGCGACAGCTGACCTTGTCAAGCTGCTGGATAAGCAGCGCCGCCAAACGCTGCTCATGCGGCTGCTTACCGCCGTCGTCGCGCTGGCTGCGCTTTTCATGGTGGTCCTCCTCGCGGACCCGGGACTGCGCAGCGATGTGATCGAGGCTGTCGGGCTAGCCAGCGACACGCCCACGCCGACTTCGACGCCGACCGCGACGTTCACGCCGTCGCCAACGCCCGCCCCGACGGCAACGCCCCTGGAAGCGACCGCGTTTCCCGACGGCGTGGTCGGGGTTATCCTCACCGACCTCACGCAGCGAGACGCCAACGTGCGCGAAGTTGTTCGACCCCTGGAACTGGCGCTTCAGGAGGTTGGAGCGCCAGTCGTGCGCGTCCGTCATGCGGTCGCTGACCGTGATCAGGCGCGCCAGATCAGCGATCTGTACAACGGCACGATTGTCGTCTGGGGCGAAAACTTCGAGGTTGGCGTCCTGGTCAACTTTGAGATCACGCCGCGCCAAAGCCGGGTCGAGACTCTGCCGGAGCGCGAGTTGGCTTTCGCCGATCTCCACGACTTCAAGACGTTCGTGCTGGAGGGCATGGACAGCCGATATGTGTTTGAATTCGTCAGCGGGCAGCAGCATTATTTCAGCGCGCGATACCCGGAAGCGCTCGCCGCACTCGACCGCGCCTACCAGCTGATTCCGCAGGGGCGAGAAGCCAGCGTCCGCGCCGATGCGCTCTACTACTATCGCGCCGGAACGCACTTCTATCTGGGCGAGAACGAGGATGCCCTCGCCGACCTGGATCGCTTCGTCGCGCTCAATCCCGATGTCGCGCGCGCTTACTATAACCGAGGGGTAGTACTCGTGAAGATGGGGGCACTTGGTCAGGCTGTCGCTAACTATGATCAGGCAGTCGAACTTGATCCGGTTTTCCCCGATGCCTACGTCAATCGCGGTCTCGCCTATCGCCGGATCGGAGACCTGGCGCACGCGCTGGAAGATCTCAATCAGGCGCTGGCATTGAGCAGCAGCGACTCGGACATATTCGTGAATCGCGGCATCGTCTATCGCCAGATGGAGCGGTATGACGATGCTTTTGCCGACTATGACGAGGCAATCCGACTCAACCCCGACGACGCCGATGCCTATTACAACCGGGGTATCGCTCATGCCATGCAGCGCGACTATGAAGAGGCGCTGGCCGACTACGACTCCGCTGTTCGTCTGCGCCCGGAGGACGCCGATTTCTACGTGAATCGCGGCGCTGTCCGCTCTGCGCTGAATCAGCTTGACGAGGCGATTGAGGACTTCGAGCAGGCGATCCGCCTTGACGCCGGCATTGCCAATGCCTATCTGAATCGTGGGATCGCCATCATGAAGCGGGTTGGGCAGACTGGGCGCATGTCTGACCTGGCGCTGGCGCTGGATGACTTCAGCCTGGCGATTGAATTAGACCCTGATCTGGGGGATGCTTATCTCTACCGCGCCAACCTGGCGATCTATGGTGAAGCGTATGCGGTGGCGCTGAGCGATCTCGACAACGCCGCCAGACTCATCCCGGAGAATCCAATGGTTTATGCCATGCGCGGCTTGGTCTATTACTCGACCCAGGAGTACGGCAAGGCGCTGGCGGATTACCGCGAATATGAACGTTTGACCGGCCGCCTTGAGCCGGATATGGCGCGGCAGATCGCGCTGATGGAGGCGGCGGAGGGCGGTTGACGCGCGCCGCCGGGGTTATTTCAGCCCGCTGCTGGCGAAACTTTCCAGGAAGCGGCGCTGAAAGAGCATGAACAATACCACCAGCGGGGCGATCACCATCAGCGTCCCCGCCATCAGCTGACCATACAGCGCTCCCAGTTCGGTGGTGCTGTAGAGCTTGTTCAAACCGACGGTCAGCGGGCGCACCTCTTCGGTGCGGGTGACGATGAAGGGCCACAGGAATTCGTTCCAATGGCTGCTGATCGACACCAGGGCGAAGGCGATATACGCCGGGAATGCCAGCGGGATATAGACGCTGCGCATGATCTGCCACCAGCTCGCCCCGTCGATGCGCGCCGCCTCTTCGAATTCCAGCGGAACGCCCCGGAAGGTCTGGCGCATGAGCAGCACGCCGAAAGCCGATCCCCAGTACGGCATCATCAGCGCCCAGCGGGTATCGTACAAGCCGAGGGTGCGGATGGTGGCAAAATTCTGCGCCAGCAGCGCCGCCGTCGGGATCATCAGTTGAAGCAGGATGAGCACCAGCAGGAGTCCCCGACCGGCGAAGCGCAGCCGTGCGAAGGCATAGCCCGCCATCGTCACCGTGACGATCTGCACCGTCAGCACGCCGACGACGAACAGGATGCTGTTGACGTAGTGCCAGCCCCAGGGCGCGATGTTCCAGGCGGCGGCGTAGTTGTCCAGGGTGATGCGGCTGCCGAAGAAGATGTTACCGATGCTGACCGGTTCAGCCTGGGGGCGGAAGCTGACCAGCACAGCGAAGATCAGCGGCAGCATCCAGATGATCGCCGCTGCGCCGGTCAGCAGCCACATGCCGCGCCCGGCGGTGTCGCTCATATTACGCATCGGCATCCTCCCGACCTCGTTCGAACAGGAAAAAGTTGGCTACGGTGAAGCTCAGCAGCAGCAGCACCAGGATGACCGTCATGGCGTTGACATAGCCCCAGTTGCGTCGTTCGGGGATGGTCTTGAAGATCAGGTAGAGCAGGAGCGTCCCCCGGTCGCCGGGGTTGCCCTGACCGAGCGCCTGAAGCTGTTCGACCGTCTGAAAGGCGAAGATGAAGTTGACCACCAGCACGAACAGGGTGGTACGGCGCAGCAGCGGCAGGGTGATCGAGCTAAACATGCCCCATCCGTGCGCGCCGTCCAGCGCCGCCGCCTCGTAGAGTTCGCGCGGGATGTTTTGCAGCCCGGCGAGGTAGAAGATCATGTAGTAGCCGGCTTGCTTCCAGATGTTGACGAGGGTCACCGAGATCAGCACCAGATTCGGGTCGCCCAGCCAGTTGACCGGCGTCCCACCCAGGGAACGCAGCACGGTGTTGATCAAGCCGACGGTATCGGAAAACAGGAACGCCCAGATGCTCGCCGCGCCGATCAGCGGCAGCAGCGCCGGGTAGAAGATGCCGAAGCGCCACACCCCCAGCAGGGGCATCCTCTGGTTGAGCAGAAGCGCGAAGCCGAGCGACATGGGCACGCTGAACAGCACCGACGTGATGGCGAAAAACAGGGTATTGCCGACCACCATGGTGAAGGTCGCGCCGATGAAATGATCGGGGTTGAACAGGTCGGCATAGTTGCCTAGCCCGACGAAGACCGGGGCTTCACGGGCGTTGCGCGGGATGCTGTAGAGGCTGTCGATGACGGCGTTGGCAGCGGGGTAGAGGGTGAAGATGAACACCAGGATCAGCGTCGGCGCGATCAGCAGATAGGGGAATGCGATGCGCAGCAGGCGGCGTGACCAGGGGAGACTTACTGCTTTGCTGGCTGTGAGCGCCGTATCCTGCATGGGAGGTTCTTTCTTGAAGAGGGGAGGGTGTCTTAAAGCTGGCTTCACCTGCGCTCCGGCAGACGCCGGAGCGCAGGTGAAAGTCGAATGTGCCGCTTACTTGTATTCTGCCAGCAGAGCGTCGATCTGCTCCTGGGCAGATGCCAGCGCTGCCGCCGCGTCCGGCTCGGCGCCGCTGATGATGGCGCTCAGCGTGGTGTTGATGATGTTCTGGGTGTCGATGGCGCGGTAGCTGGTGAATTCGCGGCTGGCGAACGCCAGCTGATCGCGCGCGACGCCGTACTGCGGCTTCTCTGCCGCCAGCGACTTCAGCGGGTCCAGGTCCCAGGCGCTGACGCGCGCCGCGACGTAGCCGGTGGCAGCGCCCCAATCCGCCTGGACTTCCGGCGAGGACAGGAAAGTGACCCACTGCCAGGCGGCGTCGAGTTCTTCCTGCGAGCGTTCCTGACCAACGGGATTGAAGATGTACAGGTTGCCGCCGCCGGTTGGCGCGCCGTAGCCGGTTCCGTCCGCCCCTGCGGGACCCGAAGGCAGATAGCCAACACCGACCTGGAACGGCGCTTCATTGAGGATGCGCGTCAGGCTGCCGGTGGTGTGGTAGATCATCGCCGCCTGCCCGGCGATGAACGCCGTCGGAGTGTCGCCCCACACGCTGCCGCCGACCGGACCCACGCCGTATTCCGTGCCGAGCGCGCGCGAGAATTCCGCCGCGCTGACGACCGCCGGGTCGCTCAGATAGACATCGGTGAAGGTGTCGCCGACGATGTTGCGACCGGAAGCGATGGCGAAGCTCTGAAACATCCAGATCGGGAAGCCGCCGGCGAAGGGAACCAGCAGCCCCCAGCGTTCGCCGTTGGGCAGCGTGAGCGCCTGGGCGATTTCCAGGAGTTCGTCGCGGTTCTTCGGCGCTTCGGCGTAGCCCGCCTCCGCCAGCATATCGGCGTTGTAGTAAAGGATCGGCGTGCTGCGCTGGAAAGGAACGCTCCACAGCGCACCGTCAGCGTCGTAGCTGTTGAGCAGCAGCGCCGGGAAGAAGTCACCGACCCAGGCAGCGGGATCGTCGCTGGCGTCGATGTACGACTGCACCGGCAGGATATGCCCTTCTTCGATGAAGCTGAGCAGGTCGGTGCTCAGCATCACCGCCACATCAGGACCCGCGCCGCCGCCGTTCAGCTCAGTCTGGATGGTGTCGCGCGTCTGGGTGTAGGAGCCAGCGTAAACCGGGTTGATGTCGATGCCGGGATTGGCTTCTTCGAACTGAGCGACGTAGCGGTCCATGATCGTCGCCACGTTGTCGCCAATTGCCGATGGATAGTAGAAATCGATGACGATTGGCTCGCTCTGCGCCGCCGCGCTGAGGCTCAGCACTGCCAGAAGCGCCAGCGAGGCGATGAGGACGAAAAGGCGAGAGGTGCGCATCGGGAAATGTCCTTTCAAGAAGTGACGGTTTTCACATCCCGTCATAACACGATGAATCCTAACACACGGCGCAAAAACGCCGCAACAATCCTGCCCGACGAAGGTTAAGCGCCGGGTATCGCGCTGTGAAGGCTTCGGGTTGGTTGTA
>JAEURA010000181.1 GCA_016789005.1 Anaerolineae bacterium | reverse complement strand
CCGCCGCCTCGGCGACGACGGCGTATCCCTGACGGATGTAATCGGCGACGATGGGCGGGGGGATGGGTCCGATCTGCTGGAGGCTGCCGGAACGGGTGAGTGACTCCTGGACCCGCACGGATAGGGCGTGGATGAAAGCGGAGTCGCTCGCTTCCGCCTGGCGTACGCGGATCATGCCGCCAGCAGTTCGCTCACGGCAATGGTCAGCCCCTTGAGGACGGCGGACTCGAACGTATCGCCCGGCGCGTAGACGCCCTGCCGCACGAATTTACCCTCGCTCAGCACCCACACTTCCAGCGCTTCGTTGGACGGATCGGCGATCCAGTACTCGCGCACACCGTGACGTTCGTAGCCGTGAAATTTCTGGGCGCGGTCGAACTTGATGCTGCTCGGCGATAGCACTTCGACCACCAGTTCCGGTGCGCCGACGATGCGTTTTTCCTCGACCACACAGGCGCTGTCCGGCGCGAGGTACAGCACATCCGGCTCATAGATGTTCTCGTCGTCCAGATAGACCTCGGTCGGCGAGAAAAACACCCGCCCGCCATGCTGTTTTGCGAACATCCAGCAGACGCCGTGAATGTTCCCGGCGATCATCTGATGTTTTGTCCTTGCACCCACGCCGATCACCACCTCCCCGTCGATCAGCTCGATGAACTCGTACGCGGCATATTCCGGGAGCGCGTAGAAGACTTCGGCTGTGATTTTCGTCCTCGTCTCCAGTACCATCGTGACCCTCACCCATCATTGATTCGGGCATTGGCTTGATTATAGCGGTAACGGCGCATCATGACGCCGCACGGTTCTGCGACCTTTTGCGCCGCCGGCGCGTATACATGCTCAGAGTTTACACACACGGATAGATCGCGATGTTCAACATCATCGGGCAGGTATTCACCGCCATCTTCGGCAAGGCGGGCAACGATTTCATCAACTCGCTGGCGCGCGGCGCAGACGAGGTTTACGACTTCGTTTACGTGCGGGTGTTCGGGCTGCCGTTCATCGTCCTGGGCGCGCGCCAGACCGGCAAGACGACGCTGATCGAATGGCTGCGCCAGAACGTCGCTTCGCTGGGCGAGTTCGCCAGCGACCCCACGCCTCCCGGCGGCGATGCCGTGACGACCTTCAACAGCTACATCGGCGACGAATTGATGCGCCTCAAGCCGGTGCGCGATGTGGGCGGCGAGACCGATATGTGGGAGACGGACTGGGTGGAACTGTTCCGCGAAGTGCGCCCGCGTGGGATCATCTTCCTGATCGATCACACCGACGTGCTCAAGCACAAGGATGCCCTCAACTTCGTGATGAACATGATCGAAGAGGAGCGCGACGCTCAGCGCCACGTGCGGTCGGTGCTGCTGCTGGCGAACAAGAGCGATCTGTGGCTGAAGCACACCACCCTCGACAAGCTGATGGCGCAGTATGGCAACGAGGTCAAGCGTCTGCACAACCAGGCGGATCGACTGGGCTACAAGGCGATGATCCACTCCAGCAGCGTGACCACCGGCGTCGGCGTGCGCGACGCCATGCAGGTTTTCTTTAACGCCATCCGCCCGCAGGCGCGCTAGGCGATACGCATCGGGGCGCAGCAGATCGCGCCCCGATGGGCGAAGCGCGCTACAATGGAGCTATTGTTAAGAAACATGGAAAATGAGCAGGGCAGATGTCCGGGACCTCACGAAGAAAGGCTGATGCGCCGCCGGCAGACGCGCGTCAGATTATTGGCGACAAAGCGCTCAAAAATTTCGTTCTGATCGGGCGTTTGTTTCACTACCAGCACCAGATTGCCGACAACAAGGCAGCGGCGATTTTCTCGATCAATACGCTGCTGCTCGGCGCGCTGGCATTCAGCCGGCTGGTGCGCAGCGGCTCAAACATCGTCGCGCCGGAAAATGCCGCCGCGCTGCTCAGCCTGATCATCCTGTGCGCGCTGCTGCTCAGCATCGCCTGGTCCACGTTCTGCGTGCTGATGACGATCTACCCCCGCCGTCAGGCGCGCGCCCAGAGCGCCGTCTTCCCTGTCGCCAGCGCTGAAGATTCCTCCGTGCCGGCATTCGTCGCGCGGACTCTGCCGCTCAGCAACGAGGCGATGGCGCAGGAGGTCGCCAAGCTGATCCACGCTGACGCGCGGATCAGCGTCTTCAAGTATCGCTGGGTCAATCGGGCGAGCACCGGGCTGGGTTTCGCCCTGCTCGACTGGCTGCTGCTGCACGCCATCTCTCTGGTCGGGTAGTCCAAAAACATGATCGAAGTCGAAGAACGTCCCATTCTGGAAGTGTCGGATGTGCCGATTTCCGACGAACGGCTGGAGCTGATCATCATCATGCTGCGCGAGATGTACATCGATGTGCGGCGTGTCGATTACAAGGTGCAGGTGATCAGCGGGGCGACGGCGCTGCTGGTCGCGGCGCTGGCGCTCGCCCCGCCCAACCTGACCATCTCCGGCGTGCTGGCAGCGCCAACTTCCCGCGATCTGCTGCTGGTGTTCATCGAGGTTTCACTGATCCTGTCGATTGTCGCGACCACTCTGGCGAACATCCTGGCGCTGCGTGCCCGCCCCTTCGACAAACAGCGGGACGGACTGTTCTCCTTCGGCGACATCGCGTCGAAGCATCCCGATGCCTACACGCAGGAGTTTCTGAGCCTGAGCAACACCACCTACGCCCGCATCCTGCTGGAAGAGCTGCGCTTGAACGGGCTGCTGGTCGCCACCAAGCTGAAATGGGTGCGGCGCTCATCGCAGTCGTTCCTGTTCGCTGCCCTGGTGTGGATCGCCAGCTATCTCATCTCGGTGGTGGGCTGAGGGCAGGCGATTCGCCGCGCCCGTCCCTGAGTTGACGACCGCCTGGAAAAGGCTATACTTGAGGGTATGAAACGTAGAACGCTGGGTGGTCTCTCTTCGATGCGAATGCCGTCCGTGTCCGATGACAGACGGTGTGCTTCGATGCGCCGGTAGCGTGCGCGTCATCCATCAGAGGATTTTGAGCCGTCTGTCATGAGTGACAGGCGGTTTTTTTTGCCTGTCGGGCTGTGTCACAATAGTGAGATGTGTCTGCCAATACTGGAAGTGTAGGAGAACGCCATGAGCAAAACCATTCATGTTTCCGTCGCCTGGCCCTATGCGAATGGCGATCTGCACGTCGGGCATATGGCAGGGGCGTATCTGCCCGCCGACATCTTCGCCCGCTACCACCGCCTGAAGGGCAACCGCGTCCTGATGGTCTCCGGGTCAGACAGTCACGGTACGCCGATCTCGGTCGAAGCCGACAAGCGCGGCGTCTCGCCCCGCTCGATCTTCGAGCATTATCACGAGCGTTTCCTGCTCACCCAGCAGAAGATCGGCATCAGCTACGACCTGTTCACCCACACCGATACCGAGAACCATCACCGGGTGGCGCAGGACATCTTCACCCTGCTGCTGGAACGCGGGCATCTCTACAAGGAGAGCCAGCAGCTCCTCTACAGCCAGATCGAACGGCGTTTCCTGCCCGACCGCTACGTCGAGGGCGAATGCTATGTCTGTCACTACCCGGATGCGCGCGGCGATCAGTGCGACAACTGCGGCAGCCTGCTGGACGCCACCAAGCTGATCAACCCGCGCAGCAAGAACAACCCGCTGGAACGGCTGGTCGTGCGCGAGACGGAGCATTATTTTCTGGACCTCAGCCACTTCACCGATGCGCTGCTGACCTACCTGGACGCCCACGAGTCCCACTGGCGTCCGAACGTCCAGCGCTTCAGCCGCAACTTCATCGCCGAAGGACTGCGCGGACGCCCGATCACCCGCGACATCGACTGGGGCATCCCCGTGCCGCTGCCGGGCTGGGATGAGAAACGTCTGTACGTCTGGTTCGAGGCGGTCATGGGCTACTTCACCGCCAGCATCGAATGGGCGGCGAACAGCGGTCAGCCCGACGCCTGGAAGGAGTGGTGGTACAACCCAGAAGCCGCCATCTACAACTTCATCGGCAAGGACAACATCCCCTTCCACACAGTCATCTGGCCCGCCGAACTGATGGGCATCGACGGCATCTACCACAACTCGCAGGGGCTGAATCTGCCCTACGACGTGCCCGCCAACGAGTTC
Source organism: Anaerolineae bacterium (assembly GCA_016789005.1). Lineage (GTDB taxonomy): Bacteria > Chloroflexota > Anaerolineae > Aggregatilineales > Phototrophicaceae > Flexifilum. The sequence continues at coordinate 5,738 of JAEURA010000181.1, read as the reverse complement.
ATGAACATCGAAGGCAAGCAGTTCTCCAAGAGCCGCAACTGGGCGATCTGGGTGCCGGACGTCCTCGACCGCTACCAGCCGGACGCGGTGCGCTACTACATCGCCATGACCTTCCCAGAGACGCACGATTCCGATTACGCCTGGGATGGCTTCCTCAACCGCGTCAACGGTGAGCTGCTGGCGGCGTGGGGCAACCTGGTCAACCGCATGACCAGCTTCGCCTACAAGCGCTTCGAGGGCAAAGTTCCGACCCCGGACGCGCTGGCGCCGGAGGACGAGCGCATCATCGCCCAGGTCGAGGCAGGCTTTGCCGAGGTTGGCGCGCTGCTGGAACAGGTGCGGCTGCGCGACGCCTTGCAAACGGCAATGGGCTTGGTGCGCGATTCCAACGCTTATCTCGACACGCGCAAGCCTTGGGCGACCATCAAGGAAGACCCGGCGGATGCAGCGCGCTCGGTCTACGCCATCCTGCGCGTCATCGACAACCTGAACCTCCTGCTCGCGCCGTTCCTGCCCTTCTCGGCGCAGAAGGTGCATGAATACCTGGGCTATGACGGACAGATCTTCGGCGATCTGGAGATCAGGAGCTTCCAGGAATCGGAGCGCAGCCACCGGGCGCTGGTCTACGACGGATCAAAGGCGATCGGCAAATGGGAGGCGCGCGTCCTGCCGCCGGGGCAGGCGCTGCGCGAGCCGCAGGCGCTGTACGTCAAGCTGGAGCCGGAAGTTGTGGACGCCGAACGTTCGCTGCTCGGCGCGCAGCGCGACGAACATCCCATCGTCGTGAAGTAGGAGACAGCATCAAAGCAGCATGGCGGGCGCGCCCCCCGCCGACCCGTCATGCTGCCGGCGGCTACTGCGCCGCCTGCGCCAGCGGAGGGCGGCTGAACAGCGGAAGGCGCTGGATGGTGATCAGGAAGACAGACAGGAGGATGATCCCTCCGGCGATCACCGTGCGCAGCGTGACCGGCTCGCTCGCCAGCAGCGCACCCAGGATGACCGCCACCACCGGGTTGACGTAGGCGTAGGTCGCCACCTTCGCCGGGCTGACGTGGCGCATCAGGAAGACGTAGGCGCTGAAGCCGATGAACGAGTTGAAGATCGCCAGGTAGATCGTCGCGCCCAGAGAAAGCGCGCTCACCCTGGCGGGATCGAACGCCGCCGGCTCGCCGCTGAGCAGGCTGACGATGAACAAGCCCGTCCCACCGGTAATCAGCTGCATGCCGGTGGTCAGCGGCGCTGAAGACGGCACATCCGCCCCGCGCAGAAAGATCGAACCGAACGCCCAGCAGAACGCCGCCGCCAGGATAGCGATCACGCCGATGGGGTTGAGCGCCGGCATGCCTGCCTCCGGCGCGCTCAGCAGCACGATGCCGACGAAGCCGATGGCGATTCCGGCGATGACCAGCCCGGTCGGGGGCGTGCCGCCGGGGCGCAGCCAGTTGATCAGCACCATCCACAGGGGCATGCTCGCCAGCAGCACCGCCGCGATGCCGGAAGGCATGCCAAGCCGCGCCTCGGAATAGGCGATAGCGCCGGCGTTGAGGACGAACATGGGAATCCCCGCCATGACCGCCGTGCGCCACTGCCGCCGAGTCGGCATTTTCGCTCCGGTGCGCCATGCCAGCACGAACAGCGCCACCCCGGCGACCGAAAGGCGCGACGCCATCATCATGAAGGGGGGGATGGTCTCCGAGGCGAAGGCGATGCCGATGTAGCTCGATCCCCAGATCAGGTAAACGGCGAGGAAGGCGGCGAGGATCAGCCAGCGAGCGGGCGGTTTCTGCATGGTGCGATAGATGCTTTCACTCAGACTGCGTCAGGAGGAGTCACGGACTCAGATGTTGATCGTTACACAAAGCGCCTGGACCATGCTATACCCAATAATGCCAGCGGATTTGCGCCCCGGCTCACCCCCCGAAGATGAAGCGCAGACCGACCAGCAGCAGGAATACGCCGTACAGCCGCTTGACCGTCGTCGAAGGCAGGCTCAGCGTGATGCGCGCGCCGCCGAACGCGCCGAACACCAGCCCGACCGCCACCACCGCCGCCGTCGCAATGTCGAATGCGCCGTTGTTGTAGTAGGTGATCACGGCGGGCAGCCCGACCGGCAGCAGCAGCGCGCCCAGCGACGTGGCGACCGCCTCTTTCTGGTCAAAACGCAGCAGCCCGACCAGCGCCGGCACAATCACGATCCCGCCGCCCACGCCGAACAGCCCGGAGATGATCCCCGCGCCGAAGCCGAGCGCCAGCAGCACCCAGAGGGAAACCCCGCGCGAGGGTTCCGCCGCAGCAGCCGGGAGCCGCCCACCGCGCAGTTCCGCCAGCCATTTGCGCGGCTCGGCAAAGCGCCAGCTGGCGAACAACAGGAAGAAGCCGTACAGCACCCGCAGGGTGTCGACCGGCAGTCCGAAGGCGATCTGCGCGCCGATCCAGCCCCCGACGACCAGCCCGGCGGCGACCGGCGCGGCGACGGCGATCTTCAGCTTGCCGGCGCGGTAGTATTCGATCACTGCCAGGATGGCGACGGGCATGAGCAGCGCGCCCAGCGAGGTTCCGATGGCGCTTTGCAGGGCGAAACCGAAGAAGGTCGTCAGGATCGGGACGATGACGACGCCGCCGCCGATGCCGAACATGCCAGAGAGGACGCCGGCGACCAGACCCAGGACGAGCAGCCCGACGGCTTGGGGAGGAAGTGTGATCATGTCAGAACTTTCGCGCAGCACGAACAAATCGACGCGAGTATACCCCGTTTCGCGCCGAGGGGTGGTGTCTCGCCGCCGCTTGTCCTGCCGCCAAAGCTGTGGAACAATCAGACGCGAGCAGTGCCTTGACCGCCGAGGTCCCAGGCGATTTCGCATTCGAGGCGGGGCATCCCCGCCAGCCAAAGGCTGACCCCTTGCCCCAAGCCACGCCTACGCCCGATCAGTACCCGGATTTTCACTTCCTGTTCATTGCTCCGAACCTGGGGGTGGAATGGTTCTTCGACGCCGCCCGCCTCTACTGGGATCGCTACCGCCCGACGGTGATCAGCGGCTTCGACTTCCTCAGCTTCGTCCCGCCCGATCGCAGCGTCATCGTCACCGCCGTCATGCTGCGCGACTACGCCGCCCGCGCCGGCGTCGATCTTGCCCGCATTCGCCCGTCCGCCTACTTTGACGCGGTGGTGCGCGAGACGTTCGCGGAAACACAGCGCGTCCTCGACCAGCGGGCGCAGCTGGCGCAGCCCTTCGGCGTGCCGATCCGCGAGGCGACGCTGACGCCGTTCCCGCTCGACTTCGCCATCCCAACGCCGATGCTGCCTCTGCAAGACGCCGGTTTCGTCACCGCCACGCCGTCGCCGCAGGCTCCGCCGACCGCTGATCCGGGGCAGCCGACCCCCGCGCCGCTTCAGCCGACCCCTGGCTCGATCCTGGGCGGCGGATAGACGTATCGATGACCGGATCGCATCCTCGCCTCCCGGCGCGGGACCAGGGATGAACCCAGGAGAAAACTGATGCGCCTCGACGAATTCGTCTGGTCGCGCAACCCGCGCGGGCTGCACGTCTACAGCATCTACCAGTCGCCGCTGGATATTCCCCGCTACACACGGATGCGCGCCGGCTGGGCGAAGCTGATCGCCGCCGGGCTGGAATATGTCGATGACGCGCAGCGCCTGCTCGACCTGAACATCACCCCCTGCGTGCGCCTGTACCTGGGCGCAGCCGGCGCGACGCCCTTCGCCGGGCACTGGCGCTCGCTGGTGGACGCCTTCGCCCGCGTCGGCGTGCGCTGGTTCGAGTTCTACAACGAGCCGAACCTGGGTGTCGAATGGCCCGCCGGCATCGACCCCGACTGGCGCGACGAACCCGGTATCATCAAGCCGCTGATGGACAACTGGCTGCTGTTTGCCGAATATGTGGTCAGCATTGGCTGCTATCCGGGGTTCATCCCGCTGGCGGAGAGCGACGATCTGCGCCGCGCCGCCGTCCCCTGGATGGACACCATGCTGCGCTACCTGGCGGACCATCATTTTGAACGCTACCAGCGGGTGCTGGCGAACGGGCTGTACTGCGCCACGCACCCCTACATCCTCAACCACTGGTATCAGGAGACGCCGGGCGGCGGACCGACCAGCGCCCGTTCGCGTGGTCAGGTCAACGCCCGCGAGGCGGGCTGGCACTTCGAATATCCGTATGATCCGCTTCAGCAGTCGCGCGATCCGGGGCGCACGGTCTATGGCGGCACGGCGCTGACCCCCAACGGCGATCCGGTCGGGCTGACGGCGATGGGGCGCATGTTCAACGAGCGCTGCGCCGAGTGGTTCGGGTCGCAGGCGGTCCCGGTCCTGGGCACGGAGGGCGGCATCTTCCCGATCCGCGATCAGGTCTATCAGCAGGACACCCGCTACCCGGCATATGACGAGTTCAGCCAGGCAGAGGGCACGGTAGCCATGTTCGAGTGGATCGCCCGGCAGGCTCCGCCCTGGATGTTCGGCGTCACGCTGTGGAAGGAGGACGACTACTACCTTTCCAGCGGGGGGGCAGTGCGCGCCATCGACCGCCTCGCCGAGACCCCGGTCGTCGTCAAGGAAGTGCCGGCAGTCGAGGTCATGGGCAGCGGCTTGACCGGCGTCCCGACGCTGCCGGCGGTCGGTCCGGGGCCCATTCACGGCGCGGCAGATTTTCACATGATCCTGCTCGCGCCGGGGCTGGACTCATCGTGGTTCTTCGACTCAGCCCGCGCCTACTGGGACCTGTTCCATCCGATGGTGACGACCCTGACGGAGCTGATCGACTTCATCCCCGGCAGCCAGAGCCTCGCCGTCACGGTGATCGCGGCGCCCGATCTGGTGGAGACGATGCAGCGCGCCATCCGCGACCGCTTCCGCTACGTCTATTTCGATCTGGTGGTGGCGGACAACCCGGTGCGGGTCAAAGAAGTCTTCGACGGGCGGGTGCAGCTCGGTCTGCGCTTCGGGTGAGAAACTTTCACGACGCCCGCCGATCGCTGATATGCAAGATTGTGTAGCCGATGACCTCATCCCCCGACCCCTTCTCCAATGGAGAAGGGGAGAAATACGCCTGCCGGCTGAGCCTAAGCCCCTCTCCAGCGGAGAGGGGTTTGGGGTGAGGTGATCTCCGCGTCCCTGCCCGACTCGGCATCTTTGCCGAGCCGATACTTGATGTCGTAGTGGAGGATGAAGTCGAGTTCCGCCTCGGTGAAGCCATAATGCCGCGCCGGGGCACGGTCAATCACTGTGCCAGCGTCTCACCAATCACTTCCGCGACGGCTTCGATGGACTGCAACACATCCCCATTTGCAAAACGCAGCACGCGAAAGCCGTGTGATTCGAGATGGGTTTGACGCTGCTGATCGTAGACCTGTTGATCGGGCAGGTTGTGGATGTCACCATCCACTTCGACAATCAGACGCCTTTCAATACACGCAAAATCGACAACAAAGCCTTCGACTGCGTGCTGCCGACGGAATTTTGCACCTCCAATGCGTCGATTACGGATGCGCTGCCACAGCATTTCCTCGGCGCGGGTGGGTTCATGCCGCATCTGGCGCGCCAGCGGCTTCAGTTTTGCCCACTGATCAGGAGAAGACGTGAACTGCGGATGTTGTTCGTCGGTCATGATGATTGGTGTTTCCTCCTGTGTCGCTAAACCAACCCCAACCCCCGACCCGTGCAGTGAACCACATCCCCCGACCCCTTCTCCCCTGGAGAAGGGGAGAAATAAGCCGGCCGGCTG
>JAEURA010000166.1 GCA_016789005.1 Anaerolineae bacterium | reverse complement strand
ATCGCCGCGATCGCCGATCCGGCGCTCCGCAACGTGCAGATCACCCTGTGCTATCACGAGCTGGCGCGGGTCATGGCGGCGCGCACCGGCGGCGGGGCGAACTGGTGCGCTTTCGCCGCCTGGGCGTCGCGGCAGGCGGGGCAGACCATCCGCCGGGAGGATTTCGCGCGCACCCTGGAGCGGCTGCTGCGTGACGCCTTTTCAGCGCTGGATGCCGACCCGCAAGCGGCGGCGGCGGCGCAGGCGTTCGGAGCGCAGCAGGGCGAGGACGAGATCCGCGAGTCGATTCTGGCGGTGCTGAACCCGCTGGCGGCACTCGATCATGCCGCCGATGCCGTAGCGCGCGGCAATCTGAAGGTCTTTGCGGAGATCGGGCGCGAATTCGCCCGCTTCAACACCGACTGCCTGGGCGATGCGGTCTACGATGCTGACCACATCGCCCGCTTCTGCGCCGATCTGCGCCCCGGCGACCCGCCGGACGGTCAGCGCTATCTGCGCCAGGCGTTCGCCCGCTACTATCAGGCGCTCTTCGAGACGGACGCCAGGACGCGCGCCGAACTGATGCTGCTCGCCAATATCGAGATCGGCTTTCACGAGCAGACGCGCCTGCAGCCGGAGATCGCCGCTGCCATCGACGCCGCCGTGTTGGACCGGGCGGCGTTTCAGCGGCGGCTGGTCCGCGCACTGTTCCCGAAGCGCGGCTGGTGGGCGGGGCTTCGTCTGTGGCTGCTGCGCCTGTTCGACCGCCGCACCCGCTTCACAAGGCTGGTCGATGCGCTGCTGGCGGAGGCGCGCCGGCGCGCTCATCTGGTCATCACCGAGGTTCTGATGACTCTGGAACTGCCGGGAGGGGTAACTCTGCGGCTGGGTGAAGACCTGCCGCTCGGTTTTCCCGACTCGCTGCGGCAGATCGCCCTGCCCGATCTGCGCGCCCTGCTCGATCAGATCGACCCGACGCCGGACAGCCCGCGCGAGAGCGGCGCGGTCGATTGGGCGCATCTGCCGGATCGGCTGCACTTCATCGTCGAGTTGTTCCGCTGCACCCACGAAGACGCCGCCCTCTTCGACCCGCCGTTCACGCCCCAACAGGTGGCGGAACTGCGGACGGGGCGGCTTCCGTCAGGGCGGCTGTAGCCGTTCAACCGGCGAGGACGGCGTCCAGTTCGACCACGCTCACCTCTGACAGCCGCCCGCCGGCTTCGATGCGGACGCGGACGCCGCTCAGCGCCAGCGGTTCCGGCAGGATGAAGGTGAAGCTCTGATAGGCGATACCGGCATCGGGTTCGGGGGAAAGCCGCGTCCCTTCCGGCAGCGGACCCCAAACGCCGTCGATCAGCGCTTCGGCGCGCAGGGCGCTTCCCCCGGCGCTCCCTTCGATCAGCCAGATCGCCTGAACGTTCAGGACGCGGTCATAGACGACGGAGACGACGACTTCGCCGGCGTCGGCGTCGCGCTCATAGACGCCGGGGATGCGCCGGGGGCGCTCCTGACCGGAGAAGTTGAACTCCAACCCGTCGGCGATTCCCGCAAGGCGTGAAGCGGCAGCTTCGCCCTCGACGCTGACCTCTATCGCGCCGCCCGTTTCACGGACCTGATTGTTGGCGCTGGACCGGTAGATCTGCTCCAGCGGGTTGAGCGTCAGCGGCGGCTGTGACGACGGCGCGGGCAGCGTCCAGAGGTCACCCTCGACGGTCCCGCCCGCCTGAAGGATCGCCGCGTCCACCAGGGGCAGCATGCGCTCCGCCATCGCGGTGAAAGTGTCTTCCGCCCGCCGGTCATCGGGCAGATAGTCGGGCAGGGTCGGGCGCGTGCGGTGGCTTTGATAGCGGTCGGAGAGGACTTCATCAGGGAACGCCGCCGTCAGCGCCTCATCGCCGTAGAGCAGACCGATCAGCCCGCCCATCGTCGCCGTGCCGTTGTCGGAATCCCACCCGGTCAGCGCGCCGATCTGCACGGTCCGCCGGAAATCGCCCCCGCCGTACAGCAGCGCGATCAGCCCGGAGGCAAAATTGACCGACGACTCCGTCCAGTCCTGGTACAGGAAGCCGTTTTCCCGCGCATCGCGGTGGTAGCGTTCATAGACCCGGTCACGGGTGGCTTCCCAATCGTCCACGTCCGGGTTGGCGAGGTAGTCGGCGACCACGAAATCGACGATGTCCGCCGCCTTCGAGGTATCGGGAAGGTACTGCCGCGCCTCGCCGATCAGCCACAGGAGCTGATCGCGCGGCGGCAGCGCCGGGTCCACCTGCGCCGCCAGCGCGTACAGCAGGACGTAGAACTGCGCCGCGTGGGCGGCATAGCCGCCGGCGGTCGTCAGGATCGGCAGGTTCGCCAGCCGCAGCGCCTCGGCGGGCATGCCCGGAGCGAGCGCGCCAAACAATTCGGTGGTGAGCTGCGCATCGATCTGCAAATAGTCCGGGTTGATCGCCCCCATGCTGGTGACCGGCGGCAGCGCGCCGACCTCCATCAGCCCCCGCGCCCGCGCGTTAGAGACCCAGATCCAGTCGTTGATGTGCGCCTGCCAGCCTTCGGCGATCTGCGCGGCGGAGAGGAGCGGCGCGCCCCCCTGGGTCATGAGGTGCAGGTAGACGTATTCGATGTCGGTGTCGTCGTCCGCCAGCCAGGGGTCCTGCACGACGAAGTCGATCACATCGACCATCTTCCAGTCGAGGTCCTGGTCGCGTCCCCAGTCAGCGTCGGTGTAGAACGGGGCATCCTGGCGCACGCCCTCGGTGGTCAAACCCGTCCAGTTAGCGATGGCTTCGCCCAGCCACATGGCGCGCAGATGCTCGGCATAGGCGCAGCGGCTCATCTGCCCCTCGCCCAACGCCTGCGGCGGGCAGTCCGGCTGGGCGGAGATGGCTGCCTCGCCCAGCATGACGATCAGCCCCAGGGCGAGTACACATGAAGCGATGCGGCGTATGCGGCGACCTGCCATACCTTCGTCTCCAGAGTTCAATCATTTATACGTATAAATGATAGCCCGAATCGAAGCAATCGCCAATGATGCGGGGAGGGTCGAAGGGCAGGGCAAACGCATCAAATTCTCTGAAGGTTTGTGTAGGTTCAGTGAATCACGAAAGTGCGTCCCCATCCCTCAATCCCCTCCCCATTGCATGGCGAGGGGGCTTTCCTGACCCGCCCCTTCTCCACTGCGTGGAGAAGGGGTTGAGGGTAAGGATGTTGAAACTCGTGATTCACTGAGGTTGTTTTTTCAGACACCTCACCCCGAAAATCTGACGATTTTCTGCCCCTCTCCGCGCGGAGAGGGGCGGTTGAGCGCAGCGAAACGGGGTGAGGTTACGGAATTCATGATTCACCGAGTCTTTCGCTCTCCTCTTTTGACGAATGTATTGATTGAGCATATAGTAGTGACAAACAACCTCCCGACAATAGAGTCTTGAGGAGACCTGCGCCGATGACTGAACCGCGTGTATCTGTGCATCGCATGGCGCTGATAGCCGCCCTGCTGATACTGCTCTCGTCCGTCGGGAACAGCGGCGGTTTCGCGCAAGACAGCCCCTCACTGAACTCTGGCTACTACTACGCCGATGGCGAACGTATCCCCCTCGCCGTCTCGACCGACTGGATCGCCGTGCAATTCGCCGCAGAGACGCCATTCCAGGGAAGTCGGACGGGAATATCCGCCGCTGAAACCGTCGCGAACGCCTTCGCCCCTCTGGGCGATCCCGACCGCGCTACCCAGCCCGGTTTGATCGCCGGATACGATTTCACCCTGATGCCGCTGGACGGCGTCACCGCCTCTGACGGCGTCCTCTCCCTCGCGGAAGCGATGCGCGCCGATTCATCGTCTATCGAGTGGGTCAACCCGGTTTATCGCTGGCAAGAGTTCACGCTGATCCTCACCGGTGAGTTCATCGCCGCGTTTCCGGCGGGGATGCCGCGCGCCGAAGTCGATGCCTATAATGCCAGCCAGGGGGTAGCGTTTGTCCGCGAACTGTCGCCCGATGTCTACCTGCTGCGCAGCACACCCGCCAGCGCCGTCGATGCGCTGACGATAGCCAACCGCTATGAAGAAGGCGAAACTGCGCGCTTTGCCCACCCGAACTGGGTGACGATTGCCCCGCCCTTCGAGCCGTCTGTCGAGACTCTACATCCAGTGGAGACTCCATACATCGCGCCCGCTGCGTTCACTCCGAACGACACGTACTTCACCAGTCAATGGCATCTGCACAACACGGGGCAGCTCGGCGGATTCTCCGTCGCCGATGCCGACATCGACGCGCCGGAAGCGTGGGACATCACGCAGGGGGCATCGAGCGTCATCATCGCCGTCATAGACGACGGCATGGAGTTGGATCACCCTGATCTCGACTCCAAAGTGGTCGATCCTTATGACCCGATCGGTGGTGACTTCGATCCCACCCCGAACGACAGCATTTACACCCGCAAGTACAACGCGCACGGCACGGCGGTGGCAGGGCTGGCGGCGGCGGAGACGAACAACGCGCAGGGAGTCGCCGGGGTCTGCCCGAACTGCCGGATCATGCCGATCCGCTTCGCCTATACTGTCGACGACAGCGGCGCTTTGTTCTCGACTGCTGCCGCCATCATCGACGGCGTCAACTGGGCGCGGACGCATGGGGCAGCGATCATCAACAACAGCTATGTGACAGTGCCCGCCAGCGGCATCACCGACGCCTATCGAAACGCCGCACTCACAGGGCGCGGCGGATTGGGAATCGTCATCGTCAGCGCTGTCGGTAATTTTTACCCCGCCAGCGTCTACTATCCTGCGCGCACCGCCGCCTTCATACCCGGCTCGGTCGCTGTCGCCGGGACGACCTGGTGCGACGGCATAAAATACCCCGACCCCCCGGCGGTTGACTGTTCTGACATCCATACATGGGGCAGTGATTGGGGATCAGAGGTCGGCGTTGGCGCGCCAACACACGCCCTCATCATCGCCGACCTGACTGGCGCGGACGGATATGTCGCTGCGGGTGGGGAGATGGATTATGCTGCGGGTTTCAGCGGAACGAGTGGTGCGACGCCGATTGTCGCCGGGGTGGCGGGTCTGCTGCTTTCAGCAAACCCGACCTTCACCAATGACCAGATCCGTGATCGCCTGCTGACCACCGCCGACCCGATCCACCCGGTGGGCTATGACCTCGCCACAGGATGGGGGCGGGTCAACGCCCTTAAGGCGCTGAACAACACGATCACCAACAGCGGCACGACTGGCGACCACCGGGGCGGCGCGATCACCCTGTTCACCAACTTCTTCCACGCGCAAAGTCCGCTCGGCGCATTCGCGGATCGGACGGATCCGACGCTCTCCTGCCTGACCTCTTCGCAAGCCGTCTCGTATACGCTGTGGTATACTTACACGCCGCTGTCCAACCTGCACGTCTCGTTCCACACGTTTGCCAGCAACTTCGACACGGTGATCGGCGTGTTTGACTCTGGCATGAACCTCGTCGGGTGCAGCAACGACACCGTTTACCCGCAAGCGCTCGTCAGCCTCGATGTCGTCGGCGGGCAGCAGTACTGGATCATGGCGGGAGCGTTTAGCAGCGCGGTCGATACATCGTTCTGGCTCAACGACATCGCCAGTCTGTCCCTCCATATCGCTACTGGCATCACCACGACGCAGCATGTGGCGCTGCAAGGTCGCCCGACCCCGCCTCACGCTCAATGGTCCGTCCCACTGCGCGTGATCATGAAGCCGACCGGCGGCGGCGCGGCGGTGTTTGACGGATGGGTCGGCACAGACAACAGCGGCAGCTATATGATCACCGGGATACCGACCGGGAGCTACAACATCTGGGTGAAGCATCCGCATACGCTGGCGAACCTCGTCACGGTCAACCTGACCAGCGACACCAGCTTCGAGATCGGCACGTTGAAAGAAGGCGATGCCAACGACAATAACAGCGTCACCATCGCCGACTTCTCGATTCTCGCCGGAACGTTCGGCAAAACCTCGGCGGATGCGGGCTACGATGCCCGCGCCGACTTCAACGGCGACAGCGCCGTCACCATTGCCGATTTCTCCCTGCTGGCGGCTAACTTCAGCCAATCCGGGGCAGCACAGCCATAGGAAGCGGATCGAACGAAGTAAACGCTAGAGGCTGTCTGAATATTCACACCGTTTCCTGTAGGGACAAGCCGCCGGATTCTGTTGAAAAAGGGCGCTTTCGCCCGACGTTAGAAACGTCGGGCTACCCTCAACCGCGCAGAAAACCCTCTGAAGAGGGTTCGTTCAGCGGAGTCGCGGGGTGAATGTTCCCCGTGAGAAAGAGTCCACCGACTCGCCCGCCTGCGGCTCACCTGACGCTGAACCGCGCCTGCCCCGCGTGGCGGCGCACCTGGGCGATCTGTTCGTCGGTGATCGGCTGCTCGAAGCTGCGGAAGCCGCTCAGGCGGAAGCCGTGCCGCCCGGCAATCGCGCCGATCTCCTCCGCCTGCTCTGGTGGAATCTCCTTGCCGATGGTGTAATCCTCATACCGCCCTTCCAGCGCCAGCGCCATCGTTTCCGCCATGCAGGCGTAGGCTTTGCCCGGTGGGAAGCCGAAATCGAAATGAAAATCGGGTTTGCCCGGCACTTCAACCATGCCGCCGTCGATCACCAGCACGTCGGCGCGGCGCTCCGCCACCCGCCGGGCGACATCGCGCGGGCGGGCGACATCGCAGACCACCGCCCCCGGCTTGAGGTGTTCCGGCTCGATGACGGCGTGGATGGCGCTGGTGACGGTCAGGATCAGGTCGGCGCGGTAGATGGCGTGAATGTCGGTGGCGGCGCTGACGACAGAACCGCGTTCCAGGCATTCGGCGCGCACGGTTTCCAGGGCGTCTTCGCGCCGCCCGATCAGGATCATCTCGCGGCATCCCCCCGCCAGCAGCACGGCGCAGGTCCGCCCGATGGAGCCGGTTGCGCCGACGACCGCGACGGTCGCCGTCGCCATCGGAATATGCATCGCCCGCGCCGCCTCGCGGATGGCATCGATGGCGATGATGACGGTGTAGCTGTCGCCGGTCGTGACCGGAATGTCCAGCCGGCGGGCGATGGTCGCTCCAGCGTCGCCGACCACCGAGGTGAACGCCCCTAAGCCGAGGATCTTTGCGCCCAGCCGCTCCGCCATCCTGCCGCAGGCGACGATCTTGTCGTAGACCGTCTCGACGGGCAGCGACATCATGGTCGGCGGCGTATAGGGACAGGCGATCAGCCAGCCGCGCAGTTCGCGCCCGGTCGCCTGTGAGCGCACGCCGGTCACTTCGGAGATGTAGACGGGCGGAAAGAAACGCGAGAAGAAGTTGATCTGCCGCTCGCCCAGGAGCTTGCCGAGCAGCGGGTACTTGCGCGCCACATCCTTCTTGATCTGAATGGGGTGGATGATGAAGGCGAAGGTGTCATCCATGCCGGCGCCCTACCACGAGTCTTCCTGTTCCTGTTTTTCGTCACGGCGCGGATAGTGGCGGGCGTGGCGCGTCTGCTGGCTCAGGGTGTGATGATCGCTCTCCTCGAAGGTGACGTTGCGGCTGATCACCCGGCGCTGCGGCGATGCCACCAGCACCACGTCGGATTCGATCATGCGTCCTGGAAAGACGATCATGCCCGATCCCAGACGGCAGTTGTGCCCGACAGCGCTGCCCAGCACGATCTGCCCCACTTCTTCCAGCGCGCCGTGCAGGTTGGCGGCGCGAATCGGGCGCTGTTCGATGAGGTTGAAGTCGGTGAAGGTACTGCCTGCGCCGACGAAGCTGTTGCGCCCGATGACGCACATTTGCAGGCAGGTGTTCTGGGCGATGATGGTGTTTTCCATGACGGCGGTCAGATAGAGCGCCGCGCGGAAAGGCAGGAAGCAGCCGTCGCCGACGCTGCTGAACATCAGGCTGCACCCGTCGTCGATGGTGACGTTGTCGCCGATGGTGCAGTTGTCGATGAACACGCCGGGACCGATGGCGCAGTTATCGCCGATCTTCGCCGGACCGGTGATCACGGCGGTGGGGTGAATGGTGGTATTTTTGCCGACTTCGACCACCGCCGAAGTGCTGAGGATCTGGCGCTGCTCCAGGATGGCTTTCCACAGCAGCTTGAGGCTGAACAGGTTGTGCTGGGCGGCGCGCCGGTCCACCCGGCTGGCACGCCCGAACAGGCTGTAGATGATCGAGGCAAAATAGACGTGCACCCAGCTTTCGATGGCGATCAGCGCGCGCGCAGCGCCGTAGTGCGTCAGGGTGTCGCGCTCCATCGTCATGAAATCGGGGACGTTGTAGAAACCCATCTGCTGCGAGTCGCTGGAGAGGACGATCGGGATGACATCGGGCGAGAAGCCGTCCGGGAAGTACCACAGATCGGCGAGGCAGACCTGTTTGCCGGTGCTGGGGTCGATGCCCATCTGAAAGGCGCGCGACAGCGGCAGGGTGTAGGCGCGAAAGGCGGGATCTTCGGGCGAAAACGCCGCCCGGCAGGCGCGCCCGGCGCGGCGCGCCGCGTCGCTGAAGGCGGTCAGGAATTCGGCGTCGAAGAACAGGTTGTCGCGGTAGACGAGCGCCTGACCGCGCACTCCCTCGATTTGATCGACATCGCTGAAGGTTGCGCCTACCGGGACCGCGCCCCGAAACGTCTTCAGGATGACGTTCTCCTGATGCAGCTTGAGCGGCTCCGTGCCGAGGGTAAGCTGGCTGGCAGGCTCATTGAACGGCGGGATGTGACGCGAGTCTTCAATAATGTATCGCTGCATGAACGCCCTCACCTCAGCATTTGAGTATCTCGTATCGTTGCCTAAGGGTGCGATGCATCGCGCCCGTTACCTTCAGCCATTGTGCAGGAAATCAAGCAGCGTGTCGTGAAAACGCTCTGGTTCATCGAGCATAGGGAAGTGGCCCGAGTTTTCGAACCAGGCGATGCGGCTGTGGGGGATATAGGTTTCGACGATTTTGTGCTGCTTGGGATCGACAATGTTGTCGCGCTTGCCATAGACCGCCAGCACCGGCACGCTGACCTGGCTGAGATGGGGGGTGAGATCGGTATTGCGCAGCGTATTGATGCTTTCCCAGAACGGTCCAAACGCCAGCTTTGCCGCATCTGCCGAGAGCATCTCGCCCAGCGCCTTGCCGTCGCGCGCCAGGAAATGCGAATAGCCGCGCAGGAAGGGGGTGAACCCCTTCTGGAAGAGATCGTAGAGGACGGGAGAGGCTTCGGCGAGTTCCGCCCAGCCGCGATAGGCGGCGACGCGCAGCAGCGGGCGCAGCGAACTGCCCTGGATGGGCGACCCGACCACGCCGACCTTGACGACCTTTTCCGGGTAGCGCATGGAGACGCTGAGCGCCACCGTGCCGCCCATCGAATGCCCGATCAGCGGCGCTTTGATGATGCCCATACGGTCCATGAACTGGTTGACCATCGAGCCGAAATTGGCGACGGAGAAGTCTTCGGTGCGCGCGTCGGAATCGCCAAAGCCGAAAAAGTCGAGGGCGTAGGTGCGGAAATTACGACCCAGCAGCTCGATGGAGTTACGCCAAAGCGCCCAGGAATTCAGCCAACCGTGCAGCAGCAGCACCGGTCGTCCACGTCCGTAGGCTTCGTAATGGACGATTCCCTGCTCGGTCGTCAGCGTCGCCATGATCCTACAGTGCTTTGTGAGGGGACAAGATCAACTGCGCTCCATCTCCTCAAGGATGGAGTAGAGCAGTTCCAGCAGGACTTCCTTCACGCTGTCCTTGCTGCTGGCGATGCAGGGCAGGAGCTTGACGCCTTCTTCGATGCGCAGGGCGATGCGCAGATCGTCGATATTCCACGCCTCACCGAGGTCCTGCTTGTTGGCGGCGACGACGTAGGGCGTAGGTGCGTAAGCTTTGAACGTTTCCAGGATGCTTTTCGCCTCGCGGAAGGTCTCCGGCTTGGTGCTGTCGACCATGACGACGAAGCCGAGCATACCTTCGGCGAGGATTTCCCACATGAAATCGAACCGGCGCTGACCGGGCGTCCCGAACAGGTAGAGCACCAGGTCGTCATCGACAGTGATGCGCCCGAAGTCCATCGCCACCGTCGTATAGCTCTTGACCTGTCGTTCCGCCTCCGAGCTGATGTCCTTCTCGGTGGTCACGACATCGATCTCGCTGATGGCGCGGATGAACTCGGTTTTGCCAGAGCTGAAAGGTCCGGTGACGACCATTTTGACGGTTTGCGTTTGCATGGGCTTGTGGCTCGCTCTTCTCGAATTCTGCTTTCAGCGCGAAGGGTTCGGTCAAATCTGCCGTATACGATCGATCAACCGGGTGACGACGGTCTTCTGCACAGCCGGCGCGCGCGTCTGCGTCTGGTGACGGGCAGAACCCTCCGCCGTCTGCGGCTTGATGATCTCGACCAACCCCGCCTGTTCCAGACCAAAGACAATGCGGCGGATCTCGTTTTCGGTCATATTGTTGGCTTTGGCGATCTGCCGGATGGTATTCCTCGGATTGACGAACGAGACCACCCGCCATTCTTCGACGCTGAGATGCACCCCTTTGAATTTTTCGCGCGGGTTATCGGGGAAGCGCAGCGCCATATCGAGATTCGGAATGTGCGAGGTGAGCTGCTCGATCTCTTTGATCTGCCGCGCGCCCTCGATGATGACGTTCTCCAGGTCAATGGGGACCAGGATGCGGTCATTGCCGGGCAGGACGTTGTCTTCGAAGCGGAAAGGTCCCTCGCCCCAGGTCAGCAGGTTGTACACGACATCCAGCGTGTTCTGCTGGATGCTGCGCACGACATCCTTCTGCGTCACGTAGTTGGCGTTGATCAGCAGCAGCGCCAGGGCTTTGTCGCTGGTGTTCTTGGCGCGTTCGCGGATGATTCGCGCCTGCTCGTTGGTCAGCTTGCCCGCTTTGTTGAGGACCGCGACCAGGTCGCCGCTCTGTCCGTTGAGCACCGCCGAAATCAGCTTACCGACCTTGAACGATACGCGGGCGCGCTCTTTGCCCGCCGACATCTTGTCCCCGCCGACCGCGTCTTTTTCACCTGTGCGGACGCCTTCATACATGACCAACGTGCCGGTCTTGCCCGCCAGGTTGATCAGATTGAGGAGCTGCGTTGTCGAGAAATCACGCAGATTGCCTTGCAGCGGCATTGAAGCCCCCTGTACTCGACCAGACAGAAGAAAGACGAGGATCGACGGGCAGACCGTCATGTACTGCCAAGAATTGTAATACGACTTACCGTTCAACACAATTGAGCGCGCGGTTCAGGGGCAGGGCAAACGCATCAAAATCGGCTGTTGGCTCATAAGCATCCAGAACATGTCGTAGGGGCGCATCGCGATGCGCCCGAAATCGCCGGCGGTTCACGGGCGGTTCACGAACCGCCCCTACAAGACCCAGCATGTCTGTTGTGACCCCATCGGGAAATTTGATGCGTTTGCCCTGGGTTCAGGGGACGCACCGCGCGTATGAGACGCGCGGCGTTAGG
>JAEURA010000163.1 GCA_016789005.1 Anaerolineae bacterium | reverse complement strand
GGCGCTGGACCCCAGAGCAAGCTGAAGCCCGGTCACACTGCCGGCATGGCACAGACGCGCGCAGTGATCGACATTGTTGGTCTTGATCACCGCACGCACCCACTTCTGAAAGACGTAGTTGTCCTCGTTGGTGGCTTTGGCGCAGGCGTAGGAAGCGACGCTGTCGCCGCCGTGCCGGCGCACAATGTCTGCCAGGCGTTCGCTCACCAGCGTCAGCGCTTCCTCCCAGCTTGCCTCGCGGAATTCTCCGCGCACCCCGGAACGGATCAGCGGGCGCTTCAGCCGCCGAGGATGAGTCGCGAAGTCGGTGCCAAACCGCCCCTTCACGCACAGATTGCCGAAATTGGGGGCAGCGTCGAACGGCGCGGTCACGCGGTAGATCAGGTCGTCGCGGACGTGCAGGTCCATCTGGCAGCCGACGCCGCAGTAGGGGCAGGTCGTGCGAACGACGCGGTCTGGCGCTAAAGTGGAAACCATTCTCTTTCACCAATAACGCTATCTCAGTATGTATGCGCTATTATAGCGTCGATTGCATCGACACGGCGCGGTGTGAAAGAGGAGGTTGCTGAGGTGGCACATGGCGAAGTTACACTGTCAGAGATCAACAGCCAGCCGCGCGTGTGGCTGGAAGCGCTGAACGACTTTGAACGGCGGGCGGCGGAGGCAGCGCGTTTCTGGTCCGCCGGGGCATTCGATCAAATTTTGCTCACGGGCTGCGGCTCGACCTACTACCTGGGCATGATGGGGGCGTCGCTGCTGGAAGCCATGACGGGCATCCCGGCGCGGGCGCTGAGCGCCTCCGAGCTGATGCTTTACCCCGAAATCTACTTCCCTGCAGGGCGCAGGACGCTGTTCATCGGCGTGTCGCGTTCCGGCACAACCCGCGAGACAGTCCAGGCAGCGCGAGCATTCCGCGCGGGCGGCGGGGGCAGCGTCGCCGTAGTGACCTGCGACAGCCGCAGTCCGCTGGCACAGGAGGCAGATCTGCTGCTGGCGATAGACAGCGCGCAGGAACAAAGCCGGGTGCAGACTCGCTCCTTCAGCAGCATGGGCGTCGTCCTGACGGCGCTGGCGGCGGCGCTCGGCGGTCAGGATTGGCGGCAGATCGGCGCGCTCCCTGAAGCGCTCACGTGGCTCCTCGCCAATGTCGAAGGGCAAATTCGCCCTCTGAGCACAGATATCCGCATCACCCAGTTCGTCTTCCTGGGTTCCGGGGCGCGCTACGCTCTGGCGTGCGAGGCGATGCTGAAGATGACGGAGATGTCGCGCGTCTTCAGTGCCGCCTACCACACCCTGGAATACCTGCATGGACCGCGTTACGCGGCAGATGCCGGGACGCTGGTCGTCGGGCTGCTTTCCGAAGCCGCCTATGCCGAAGAGATCGCCGCGCTTCAGGCGATTCGCCCCAGGCGGGCGCGCGTCATCGCCCTGGCAGAAGCCGATCAGGGGGAAGCGCCGGAGAAAGTCGATCTGCTCATGCCGCTCTCGTCCGGCGTGCCGGAGTGGGCGCGGGCGATCCTCTACCTCCCGCCTTTGCAGCTGCTCGGCTGGCATCAGGCGGTCGAGCGCGGCTTCGACCCCGACAACCTCCCGTACGATCCACGCGACCGAGCGACTTCCTGAGGTGAATTCTCGAAAGAAATCCACGAACGGGAGACCCGGCGGGTCTCCCCTACAACCAACGTGCCGTAGGGGCGGGCCGGCGGCTCGTCCGTTGAAAACATGCGAGACCTGGCTTAAGCCATGTTCCGAAACAATTCAATGTCCTCACCCCCGCTGCGCTTCGCTTAGCTTCCCCTCTCCATTTTCATGGAGAGGGGTCGGGGGTGAGGTGTTTCGTGGCTGATCTTCGATTACTGGCTTTAGGATGGCGGCGATGAACTCACCGACGGTATTGGGCATCGACATCGGCGGGACCTCGACGAAGCTGGGTTTGATTCGACCGGACGGCGCGATCCTCGAAAGCGGCAAGATCGCCACCGAGGCGCGCGGCGCTGACCCGGCTCCCTTCTTCGCCCGCCTGTTCGCGGCGGTTGACGGACTGGTGGAGCGCGCCGGAACCGACCTCATCGGCATTGGCATCTCGGCACATGGCGAAGTGGATCGCGAACGCCGCCGCCCGATCATCGCCGGCAACACGCCGGCGCTGCGCAACGTCGACGTGCGCGGAACCATCGAGCGGCGCTATGGACTGCCGGTGGTGATGAACAACGATCTCACCGCCCACGCGCTGGGCGAGTACACCTTCGGATGCGGCGGCGGCGTCGAGCGCTTCATGTGTCTGGCGATCGGCACCGGTCTCGGTGCGGCGCTGATCGTCGAGGGCAAGCCGCTGATCATCGACGGAGGTAATTCCGGCAACACCGGGCTGATCATCCTCGATCCGCATGCCCCGCGCGATTCCAACGGTATACGCGGCTCGGCAGAGGGATTATGCGGCGCCCCCGGCATCGAGCGGCTGGCGCGCGAACGCTACGGTCGTCCGGTGAGCGCGCATGAGGTGATCGCCGGGGCGCGGGCTGGCGGAGACGACACGGCGACGGCGATCATGGCGCAGATCGGCGGCTGGCTGGGTCAGACCCTCGCCAGCCTGAGCGTGATCTTCTACCCGCACCGCATAGCGCTGACCGGGGGGACGGCGTCGGCGGGCGCGGTCCTGCTCGACGCCTGCCGCGCTCAGTTCGATGACCTGGTCGGCGACTTCTTCCGCGATCTGGCAGCGAACACCGCCGGCAATTTTCGCGATGTCGAGATCGTGCTGGGAAAAGGCGGCGCCGACACCGGCATCCTCGGCGCGTCCGTTGAGGTGTTCCAGCAAAACGGCACTCTGCTGAACCCGCGGTGAGCCGGGGCGAATGCGGGTTCAGCCACCCAGCATCACTCGTTCAGCGTTCTTGTAGTAGACCTTCTCCAGCACGTCATCCGGCAGGTACAGCCCATAGATGCGCCAGCGTCCCTGCCGGGGCACGTCTTCGATGCCATACTCGAAGTACTCGTCGTCGGTCTCCAGAAAACGATAGTACGTCGGGTAGATGAACTCGTCCGGCGCGCGGTCCGTGCCGAACAGGATGCGGTCGGCGTATTTCAGGAAGAAGCGCCGCGCCGAATAGGGCTGCCGCCCCAGTTCGCCGATCCGCTCGCTGATGTCAACGTAGAAATTCGGGCAGCGGTCGAGCACTTCGCCGACCCAGGCGAGA
>JAEURA010000138.1 GCA_016789005.1 Anaerolineae bacterium | reverse complement strand
GGCGCCATCAGCGCACTGTACACCGCCACCCCGCTGCCCCCGCAGCGCCTTGGTGAATTGGGCACGCGCGCCCGCGTCCGCGCCGCCGACGGAGCCAATCTGCGCAGCGGACCCGATCTCGGCTTTCGGGCGATTGCCCGCGTAGGCAACGGCACGCTGGTCGATCTCGTGGCGCGCAGCCCCTACAGCCCGGACTGGCTGAAGGTTAATGTCGGCGGCACGGTGGGCTGGATGTCGCTGCTCACGCTCGACACCCAGGCGTTCCTGGAAGCCCTGCCCATCGACTGGAACGCCCCGCTGCCGCCGACGCCCACGCCGCTTCCGGGTTCGTTCGGCAACGCTTTCCCCGATCCGGAAGGGGAAGGTGGCGAATAGGGGGTGTAGAGCGCCCTTCACCCCTGTTCCGCTCGACGAATATTTCGGATTCACAACTCTGATGTCACAAACCTTCAAAATGCTCTTACAATAGAGATGCCGTTGCATGATATGCGGCTCATATGTGCAACCTTATACCTATTGACGAGCAATAGTTGTTCTTCATACGATCAAGCGAAACATACGGGTTTCAGGAAGAGTCAAGATGCACGATTCGAACTCCGTTGGCGACAACGGTCAGCCAACTGATGTTAAGCGCAAGAAAAAATCTGAAGTCATGACTCTGGGGGATGCCCGCCTGATCGCCCGTTATTTCCAGGCGCTCTCCGATCCCACTCGCGTGCGCATGATTCGCGCGCTAGCCGACCAGGAATGGAGCGTTTCCGATCTCACTATCGCTCTGGGGATGGATCAGCCGGCGGTGTCGCATCAGTTGAAGTATCTGCGCGAAATGGAACTGGTGAAATGGACCAAGGTGGGGCGGCATGTCTACTACACGCTGGCGGACCCGCACCTGATCAAGATTCTGCTGTCCAGCATCGCCCGCTTCCAGGTCGATGGCACAGAACCGCCCGTCTCGCCGGTGCGCAAAGCTAAGGTTTGAGGGCGGTCGTTCCGCCGCCCGGAGTGCCCTGTGACTGCCCCCCGCGCCGCAGAATGGCAAGCCGGGGGCGGGTGACAGCGCTGTGAATATTCTCCAGAGCGGGTTCGGCGTGGGGGATGAACACGGTGAACTTGCTGCCCTCGTTCGGCTTGCTGCTGACCTCGATTCGTCCGCCGTGCGCATCGACAATCCAGTGGGCAATCGACAGCCCCAGCCCCGACCCTTCGCCGGTCTCTCTTGCGCGTGAACTGTCTGCCTGATAGAAGCGGTCGAAGATGCGCTTGAGGTCCTCTGGCGCGATGCCGATGCCGGTGTCTTCAACCTCTATCACCGCCTGAGTCGCCGTCCGCCCCAGGTTGAGGGTGATGCTGCCGCCGTCGGGGGTGAACTTGATGGCGTTGCCGACCAGGTTGAGCAGAAGCTGTTTGAGGCGGTCCGGGTCGCCCTGCACCTGAACGGGGATGAATTCGCCGATGCCGATGCGCAGCACACGCTCGCTCGCCAGCATGCGCGTCTCGCGCACCGTCTCCTCCACCAGCACATCCAGGTCCACCGGCTGCTTGTTGAGATGCAAGCCGCCATAGTCGGCGCGCGCCAGCATGAGCAGGTCGGTCACCAGGCGGGACATGCGGCTGATCTCGGCTTCGATGGCTTCCAGCGACTCCGGGTCCATGCCGTAGCGCTTGATCAGATCGAAATGTCCGCGAATCGCCGTCAGAGGGGTGCGCAGTTCGTGCGAAACATCGGCGACGAAGCGCTGCTGCACGCTGAAGAGGTGCTCCAGCCGCCCCATCGTCGCGTTAAAGACGGAGACCAGCTGCCCCAGTTCGTCGTTCGGTCCATTCCAGGCGAGCCGCGTCTTCAGATCATCCGCCGCCGTAATCTGCGCCGCTGTCTGGGTGATGTCCTGAATAGGCTTCAGGACGCGGTTGGTCAGCATCATGCCGATGATCATCGAGCCGACCAGCGCCGTGCTGATCGTCACCACCATGATCACCAGCAGACCGCTGCTGGCAGCGTTGACGGCTTCGAAGGAGGTCGCCGCCTGAATGGCGATGCGCCAGCCGCGCACCTCGTAGGGCAGAGTCAGCACCCGCCAGTCGCCATTGTTGACGCGCACGGTGTTGTAGTGGCTGCCCACGCCGCCGACGACGGGCAGCGTACCGTCCATCGCCCCTTGCAGCGATCCGGCATCGAGCGGTTCGCTGTACGCGCCCAGGTCGGACGACGCCCGCATCAGCCGGGGTGTATCGCCATCCAGCCCCCACACCTGCACCACCACCGCCGACGCCGCGAAAAAATCGAGGTCGCGGGGGAGGAAGATCACGATCTGCGAGACATCACCGAATTCGCGGATCTCTTCGGCGCGGCTGTTCTTCCAGATCAGATCCGCCGTGTCTGCCAGGGTGCTGTCCACGCTGGAGACGAGCACCCAGCGGTTGACGGCGAAGACCAGCACGCCGAAGACGACGATGATGATCGCCAGCAGACCGGAGTACAGCAGGGTGAGGCGGGCACGGATGGTCATTCTTCTTCGCGCAGCACGTAACCGACCCCGCGCACCGTATGCACGAGGCGCGCCTCATTGTTCTGTTCGGTCTTCTGACGCAGGTAGCGGACGTAGACTTCGATGATGTTGCTTTCGCCGCCGAAATCGTAGCCCCACACGCGGTCGAAGATCACGTCACGGGTGAGCACCTGGCGGGGGTTGCGCATGAAGAGTTCCAACAATTCATATTCTTTCGCCGTCAGGTCAATCGCCCGGTCGCCGCGATACGCCCGGTGCGTGCCGGTGTCGAGCGTGAGATCGGCAAAGCGCAGAATCTCCGGCTTGGACTGCGGGGTCGAACGGCGGAAGAGCGCCCGCACGCGCGCCATCAGCTCGTCGATCTCGAACGGCTTGACCAGGTAATCATCTGCGCCGGCGTCCAACCCCAGGACGCGATCCTTGATGTCGTCCTTCGCCGTCAGCATCAGGATCGGCACTTCGCTGGCGGCGCGCAGCCGTTTGCAGACCTCCAAGCCATCCAGCCCCGGCAGCATCCAGTCGAGCACGACCAGATCGGGCGGGTTGTCGCGGGCAATTGAAAGACCGGACTGACCATCACGCGCCACGCTGACGCGGTAGCCTTCATAGATGAGCGCGCGTTCGACGAACTGGGCGATTCGCGCTTCATCTTCGATCAGTAGTATGCGTTCCCCAGCCATACTGTCATCCTATCGAGAAAAATAACCCCAATCCTTCCATTGTACCCAAAAGCTTTAGAGGATTCTAAATATCGGCTGCAATAATTGGTGAGAGGGCGCGGCGCGGATTCTTACAGCCCGCCGGGATGGATGCGCCCCAGCGCCCTGGGACGGGCTACAATAGGGCAAAAGTTGGTATCCGACAGGGCACGAACATGGCAAAACTGACCCCACAGCAGCTCTTCAACGCCCCTGCGCACGTGCGCACCGAAGCGCAGGGGCTGGACCCGGCGACGGCGCTCCTGCGCGTCTGGCAGTCGGAACGGCTGAGCAAGACCTACGCCGACCTGCTGGACGTGCCGGACTACGCTCCCGCCTGCCGGTACTTTCTGAACGATCTGTACGCCGCGCGCGACTTCAGCCAGCGCGACCACGACACCGAGCGGATTCATCACCTGCTGGGACAGGTGATGCCGCCGGTCATCGAACGGTCACTGGCGGACATCATCGCGCTGAATCAGATGAGCCATGCGCTGGACGCCCAGCTGGTGAGCGTGCTGGTCGGTCAGCTTGGCGTGACGGAGGCGATCAGCACGGCGCAGTACTGCCAAGCCTACCGGATTTGCGACAACCAGGACGCCCGCGCCGCGCAGATCGCGCTGCTGAGCAAGCTGGTGCGCGAAGTCGGCGCGCTGGCGCAGCAGAACATGGTGAGCTGGAGCCTGAAGGTGATCAAGGGACCGGCGGTGAGGCTGGGGTGGGGGGAATTATTCGGCTTCCTGGAGCGGGGCTACGACGCCTTCCGCAAGATGCGCGACGCCTCGGCTTTCGCAGCGATTGTCGAGGAGCGCGAAGGGGCAATCCTGACGCGCATCTTCGCCGGGGAGGATGATCCGTTTTGAGGGGCGGCGAGCCGGTCAACCTGAATTGTCCTGCCCGCAGAAAGTGGTGTATGCTGTTAAGATGCTGTTCAAAAGACAGTTATTGACTATTTTCGAGCGACATCCAAGCGTGCAAAAGTACGCCGAGCGCGGGACGGAGCAGTTCGCGCTGGAGGTGCTGCCGCTGTCGAACTTCGGCACGATAGGTGAGATCGTCCAGCTCTTCGGCGGGACCGACAAGCTCAAATCCACGTTCGAACGGCAGCAAA
>JAEURA010000128.1 GCA_016789005.1 Anaerolineae bacterium | reverse complement strand
ACGGCGGAAGAGGCGTTCGCCACCCTCAGCGAAACCAGCAGCACCCTGCAGGAGCGCGCCGATGAGCTGGGGCAAAGCGCCGCGCAGAGTCAGGCGGCACTGGAACAGATGGCGCAGACCCTTCGCCAGGCGGGCGGCTCCGGCGAATCAGGAGAGGGCGACCCGGCAGGGGCGATGGAGCAGGTGACGGAGAGCCTGCAGCAGGTCGCCGAGCGGGCGGATGCCATGACCGCCGCCGAACGTCAGGACGCTGCCCAGGCGTTGAGCGATGCCGCTGCCGCGCTTCAGCAGCAGGCGCAGAATGCTCAGCAGGCGGCTGAGCTGAGCCAACAGGAAGCGGCGGAGGCGCTGCGCAACGCCGCCGAAGCGCTGCGGCGCGGCGATCTGCCGATGACACAGCAGCAGCTTTCCGAGGCGCAGCGCCAGCTTCAGCAGAGCGCCAGCCAGTCTGAGCAGCAGCAGCGCAGTCAGCAGGAGTTGAGCGACGCCGCGCAGCAGGCGCGCGAGGCGGCGGCGGAAGTTGGCGAGGCGCAGCAGCAGGACGCCCAGAGTCCCGCCGAACAGATGGCGGGGCAGGAGGGCGAGCGCGGCATGCCCCAGGAAGGCGAAGGATCCGCGCAGCAGGAGGGCGGCGGCGAATCGCTCGGAGAGGGATCGCAGCAGTCGCCGGAGGGGCAGCTTTCGCAGAGTGGTTCACTTTCCGAAGCGCAGGTGCAGGGACAGCAGAGCGGACCGGGGGAACAGGACGACGCCTCCAGCGTGCAGGCGGGGGATGCCCCCGGCACAGCGGGGAGCGACCTCGCCCCGAACGTGCCCGGCGAGCAGTCCGCCGTCAGCCAGGACAACGATCCGGATGGCACGGGACAGCGCGACTACGAGGCGGTCAACGTTCCGCAGCGCGTCGGCGGGCAGTTCGGCGGCGATGCCATTATCCTGGAAGCCGACGCCAGCGACTCGCCGGTCCAGGAGGGCGACTTCGCCGAAAACCCGGAAGGGCAGGTCACGGTCCCCTACGATCAGGTCTTTGGCAGCTATCGCAGTGCCGCCGACCGCGCCCTGGACTCCGGGTACGTGCCTTTGGCGCTGCGCAACGTGGTGCGCAATTACTTCACGTCGCTGGAACCGGCGGGACAACCTTAGCGGCAGTTTGCAACAGTTTATAGAGGGGCAGCCATGACCTTGACCGACAGCATCAGCCTGGAGCAGTTCAGCGAAACCGCTCAGCGAATCGAAAACGAAATCCGCCGCGTCATCGTCGGGCAGTCCGAGGTGATCCGCAGCGTGCTGATCTGCGTCCTCGCCGGGCGTCATGCGCTGCTCGAAGGTGTGCCGGGGCTGGGTAAGACGATGCTCATCCGCGCCCTCGCCGACTCGCTCGATCTGCGTTTTTCGCGCATCCAGTTCACGCCGGATATGCAGCCTGCCGACATCACCGGGACGGATATCCTGGAGGATACGCCGGATGGACGCGGCAAGACGCGGCGCTTCCAGCCCGGTCCGGTGTTTGCCAACCTGCTGCTGGCGGACGAGATCAACCGCGCTACGCCGAAAACACAGTCGGCGCTGCTGGAGGCGATGCAGGAGAAGACGGTGACCGTCGCCAACCGCAGCTACCCACTGGAGCCGCCGTTCTTCGTCCTGGCGACGCAGAATCCGCTGGAGATGGAAGGGACGTATCCGCTGCCAGAGGCGCAGCTCGACCGTTTCATGTTCAAGATCGAGGTGCGCTACCCGTCGGTCGAAGACCTGATGATCATCCTGGACCGCACCACCGGCGCGGACGACGCCAAAGCCGGCAAAGTGGCAGATGGCGCGGCGGTAACGGCAATGGGCAAATTGGCGCTGCAAATCCCGGTCGAGCCGGCGGTCAACGAGTACGTCGCCCGGCTGATCGTCGCTACCCACCCCGATGACGCCTCGGCTGCGCAGCTGGTCAAGCAGTTCGTCCGCTATGGCGCCAGCCCGCGCGGGGCGCAGGCGTTGATCATCGGCGGCAAGATCAATGCACTGCTGGATGGACGGCTGAACGTGTCGTACAAGGATGTCGAAGCGGTCGCGCCGTCAGCGCTGCGTCACCGCATCCTGCTCAACTTCGAGGGCGCAGCCGAGGGTGTCAGCGCCGACGCCATCATCCAGGATGCGCTCAAAGCCGTGCCGAAGGGGAGATAATGCGAGGTTGGTTCGATGAGGATGGATGCAGGGATGAAACCCTTGAATGAGGACACTTTGCTGAGTCGGATCACCACAAATCCCGATATATTCGGTGGCAAGCCGATTATTCGCGGGCGGCGTCTCGCGGTGGAGCATGTCCTGGGCATGCTGGCAGCGGGCGACAGTCCTGAGATCATTCTGGAAGGTTATGCCTGGCTGGAACCGGAAGATATCCAGGCATGCCTCGTCTACGCGCGCCGCATAATCGCGCGGGAGCGGATCGAGCCACTCAGGATGATCTCTTGAAGCTCTTGCTGGATAGCTGCGTTTGGGGCGGCGCTGCGCCAGAGCTTCGCGCGCTTGGGCATGATGTGATCTGGGCAGGGGACTGGGAAAGCGATCCAGGTGATCTGGCGATCTGGCGATCATGCGCCGCGCCTACGACGAGGCTCGTGTGCTCGTGACGCTCGACAAGGATTTCGGCGAATTGGCGATCAGCGGCGGCATGCCCCATGCAGGGATCATACGCATTGTGAATTTCCGAGCGCGGCAGCAAGCCGCAGTGTGCCAGAACATCCTAGAGAATTACACGGCGGATTTGGCTGCGTTTGCGCTGATCACCGTCGAACCTGGGCAAGTTCGTATTCGCCGGATGGATGCAGGGGAATAAGGAAAATGTCTTCGCCTCTGTTCGACGAGAAGACGCGCCGCAAGCTGGAGCAGCTGACGCTGATGGCGTCGCGCGTCCGCGCGGGGGCGATCAAGGGCGAGCGCCGTTCGACCAAACGCGGTGTCAGCATCGAATTCGCCGACTACCGCGACTATGCGCCCGGCGACGACCTGCGCCGCGTGGACTGGAACGTCTACGCCCGGCTGGATCGCCCGCTGACCAAACTGTTCGAAGACGAGGAAGACCTGGCGGTGCATCTGATCCTCGACGCCAGCGCCAGCATGGACTACCCGCCCCGCGACGGCGAAGGCGCGGACCCTGCCGCCCACAAGTTCGACTATGCCCGCCGGCTGATCGCCGGGTTGGGCACGGTCGCCCTGACCACCAACGACCGCCTGACGATCAGCGCCGTCGGCGGGGGCGCGGCGCACTTCGGACCGGCGCGCGGGCGACCGTACGGCGCGCGGATGCTGCAATTCCTGACCGGTGTTCGCCCCGGCGGGCAGGTGGATTTCAACGCCGCGCTCAGAAATTATGCCCTGCAAGCCCGCCGTCCCGGCTTGTGCCTGATCGTCAGTGACCTGTTCGCGCCCGCCGGCATCCTCGACGGCTTGAACGCCCTGGCGGGCAGGGGCTATGAAGTCGGGGTCATTCACCTGCTGTCCCCGGAGGAGATCGAGCCGCCGCTCAGCGGCGATCTGCGCCTGGTGGACAGCGAGACCGGGGAGGTTCAGGAAGTGTCGCTGGACGGCTCGATGCGCGAACTGTACATGCGCCGCCTGGAAGCCTGGCGCGACGAACTGCGCGCCGATTGTCAGAAGCGCGGTGTCGCCTTCATCCCGGTGACGACCAGCGCCCCCTGGGAAAAAGTCATCCTCTATGATCTGCGGCGTCTGGGGCTGGTGAAATAACATGCAGCTGCTGACTCCGCTGGGGCTGCTCGGCGCGCTGCTCGCCATTCCCATCATTTTGCTCTACATGCTGCGCCTGCGCCGCCGCGAGGTGGTGATTCCCAGCACCCTGCTGTGGCAGCAGGTGGTGCGCGACCGCGAGGCGAATACGCCCTGGCAGCGGCTGCGGCGCAATCTGCTGCTGTTCCTGCAGCTGGCGATTCTGGCGGCGCTGGTCCTGGCGCTGGCGCGTCCGTTTCAGATCGTGCCGACGGTCGGCGCGGGGCGAATCGCGATTCTGCTCGACGCCTCCGCCAGCATGAACGCCACCGACTCTGCCGACGGCTCGCGCTTCGACGAGGCGCGCCGCATCGCGCATCAGATCGTCGACGAGCGCGCGGCGGGCGACGTGATCACCCTCCTGCGGGTGGGCGACGCGCCTGAAGTGCTGATCCCCTACAGCGCCGACAGCGCCCAGCTGCACGACGCCATCGACGCGGCGCTGCCTGGTTTCGGCAGCGCGGACTGGAATGCCGCCCTGACGCTGGCGGCGGCGGGCGGCGGTGGCGCGGCTGATCTGGATGTGCTGATCCTGAGCGACGGCGGCGGCGTACTGCGCGGCGATGCGGCTCAAAGCGGCGGGGCGGCGCTGACCCTGCCGGCGATCCCCGGCGACCTGCGCTACATCCCGGTCGGGCGCGATGACGCCAACCTGGCGATCACGGCGCTGGCGGTGGCGGCGCTGCCCGGCGAAGCGCCTCAGCTTTTCGCCCAGTTCGTCAACAACGGTTCGGCTGACGCCGACGTGGTCATCGACCTGCGGGTGGATGACCGGCTGGTCGCGGCGTTCAACGCCACCCTGCTGGCGGGGACGCCCTACACCTGGACCAGGGAGAATCTGCCGGAGTCGTTCACAACTCTGCGCGTCGGGCTGACGCTGCCCGCCGGTTCCGGTGAAGTCGATCATCTGGCGGTGGACAACGCCGCCTGGGCGGTCAGCAGCGGGCAGGGCGCGCGCCGGGCGCTGCTCATGACCGACGGCAATCTGTTTCTCGAACAGGGGCTGCGCAGCCTGCCGGGCGTATCCGTTTCGCTGGGCGACCCGGCGCGTGGGCTGCCCGCCGACGCATACGATCTCTATGTGTTTGACAACTTCGTGCCGGAAGCACTGCCCGAAGGCGATCTGCTCTTCATCAACCCGCCGGCTTCGACGGCGCTGTTCGCCGTCGGAGCGGTCAGCACCCAGACGAGCGGGGCGCGCGTCCGCCGTGACGATCCGCGCATGACGTTCGTCGATTTTTCCGGCGTCAACATCCTTCAGTTTCGTCAGGTGACCGCCGACTGGGCGGAACCGCTGATCACCGTCACTGGGGGTCCGCTGCTGCTGGCGGGCGAGGTGAATGAGCGGCAGGTGGCGATTCTGACGTTTGACCTGCGCGACAGCGATCTGCCCCTGCAAATCCAGTACCCGATCCTGCTGTCGGCGCTGATCGAGTGGTTCACGCCTCAGCGGTTGGTCAGCGCCGGTGAGAGCGTCCGGGTTCAGTCACCGGTGACGATCATCCCTGGCGCAGCGGCGGATCGGGTGCAGGTGATCGCCCCGGACGGGAGGACGCGCGATTACACGCCGACCGGTATGCCGCTGATCTACGCCGATACCGCCGCGCCCGGCGTCTACCGGGTCGAGTCATTCAGCGGCGCTGCCCCAGACCAGACGGCGGACTTCGTCGTCAATCTGTTTGCGCCTGAAGAGAGCGCCATCGCCCCTGCCGCCGCGATCACGGTCGGGAATGCCGAGATCACCCAGGCGGTAGAGGTCGAGGTCGGGCAGCGCGAGTACTGGGATGTGCTGGCGCTGGCGGCGCTGCTGCTGCTGTTGATCGAGTGGGTTGCCTATCACCGCCGGCTGCGTGCGCCGACCCTCGGCGCGACAGTGATGCGCCGCGCCGCAAGGAGTGCATGATCGTGGGCTATCTGTTTGTGAGTTATTCGCGCTGGGACCGCCGCGACAACCCGATCCTCGACCGCCTGCTGGTCGATTTGCGGGCGGCGGGGGTGGGGCTGTGGCTGGTTCCTGACGATCTGCCGCCGGGAATCGACTGGCAGGAGGCGAAGCCGCAGGGTTTGGAGAATGCCGACGGACTGCTCTACCTGTTCGGGCGTTCGCTCGCCAAGACCTCCCAGATCGCCTCGGAACTGCGCGTCGCCCGCGACCTGGGGATACCGATCACCGTCGTCGTTGTCACCGAACGCGCCGCGCTGCTCCTGCCGGAACACGCCGCCGAGTTCGAAGGGCTGCCGGTCTTTTCGGTGCTGGGCGACTATGACGGGGCGGTGAAAGACTTGATTGCGGCGCTGCCCCGGACGGTCAAGCCGAACGGCAACCGCGGCGCCGTGCAGCCCGCCGCGCCGCCCAAGTCGCGCGGCTACGTCTTCATCAGCTACGCCGAAGAGGACAGCAGCTTCGTCGATACGCTGCGGACCTTCCTGGCGGAAAAGGGCTATGGCTACTGGGATTTTCAGGCGTCGGATCGCAATTTCCACACG
Organism: Anaerolineae bacterium; assembly: GCA_016789005.1. Taxonomy (GTDB): domain Bacteria; phylum Chloroflexota; class Anaerolineae; order Aggregatilineales; family Phototrophicaceae; genus Flexifilum. The sequence continues at coordinate 1,138 of JAEURA010000128.1, read as the reverse complement.
CAGCTGTTCCTGGAACTGGAAGAGGTGATCAAGAATGCGACGGCGACTCTGAGCGTGCTGTCGCCGGACTGGAAGAAATCGACCTGGACGGCGAAGGAGTACATCTTTTCCGAAGAAGTGGGCACGCCGGTCTTCCTGCTGATGTCGCGGGAGATGGGTCCCACGCTGGTGACGGCGGGCGTGCCGTACATCGACTTCACACGCGATGAGGCGCTCGGTTTCAGCCGGCTGGACCGCGAGCTGGCGCGCAAAGGACTGATCTAGGACGCCCTATGACGTTCACCGCGCCGCTGGCGCTGCTGCTGCTGATCGCGCTTCCGATCACCTGGTGGATCGGGCGACCGCGCGCCGTCTACCGGCGGGGGCGCGATCTCGCCAGCCTGGCGCTGCGTACGCTGCTGCTGCTCTGTCTGATCCTGGCGCTCGCCGGCGCGCAGATCGTCCGCCCGGCGGATAAGCTCGCCGTCGTCTTTCTGGTGGATGCCTCCGACAGCATGGGTGGGGAGGCGCTGACCGAGCAGTTCAGCACCATCGAGGCGGCGCTGGCGGGGATGCGCCCGGACGACGAAGCGGGGGTGATCGTCTTCGGCGGCGATGCGCTGGTCGAACGCCCGATGAGCCGCGTCCGCGAGCTTGCGCCGTTTCGTTCCGCCCCCAACCGCGCCAATACCGACCTGGAAGAGGCGATCAGCCTGGGGCTGGCGCTCTTTCCATCGGATGCGGCGCGGCGTATGGTTATCCTGAGCGATGGGCGGGCGACCGTCGGCGATGCCGAAGTCGCCGCGCAGCGCGCCGCCGCCGTCGGCGTGGAGATCAGCACCGTCTCGTTCAGCCGCCCGCCGCAGCCGGAGGTGCAGGTCACCGACGTGCGCGTGCCGGCTGCCGTCGGCGCGGGTCAGCAGTTCGACATTGCCATCGGCGTCGATTCCGAGGAGGCAACGCCGGCGCTGCTGACCGTCTTCGCCTCCGGGGCGATCCTCTACAGCGAGCCGGTGACTCTGCGGGCGGGGCAGAACAACTACACCCTGACCCTGACGGCGGGCGATTCCGGCTTTCGCGATTTCCGCGTCCAGGTCGATCCTGCCGGGAGCGATGGCTACTTCCAGAACAACCAGCTTTCCGCCTTCAGCCGGGTGAT
>JAEURA010000063.1 GCA_016789005.1 Anaerolineae bacterium | reverse complement strand
GTTCCAGCCGGAGCGGTTCGCGCCGGACGCGCAGGCAGACCGCCCGCGCTACGCCTATTTTCCGTTCGGCGGCGGTCCGCGCCTGTGCATCGGCGAACCCTTCGCCTGGATGGAAGGGGAGCTGCTGTTGGCGTCGGTGTGGCAGCGCTATAGTCTGACGCTGGCGGAAGGGGCGCGCATCGAGCCGGAGCCGCTGATCACGCTGCGGCTCAAGCACGGGCTGCCGGTGATGGCGGCGAGACGGTAGACACTCTCACCCTCGAACTTCTCAGCGTGCAAAACCGTTTGAGCGGGAAAGAGAAATCGAGGGTGAAGTCTCGCTAATATCTCTTGTTTTTCATTTTGCGCATGATCAACGGCGGGTGAACGCCTGACATTCGTCGTTTTCCATCAGCCCGCCTCGGCGTTAAGCTGTTGAAAGGAATGACCGTTCATTCTGCTTTCAGCAAGCGAGGACGCCATGCGTTTGAGAAAAGTGCCGTTCTGGATTCCGCTGCTCGCCGCCCTGCCCCTGGCGCTGACCGCCCTGGCGCAGGATTTCACGCCCATCGATATTACGCAAATACCCCCCCCGATAACAGAAGCACCTGACACGCCAACCTCGCCGCCCCTCCTGCCCACGCCGCCGGGGATGCCGACCTCTCCCGTCCCCCTGGAAACTCCTACCCCGCTGGTCTACCCGCCGACCCTGCTCCCCACCGCCACCCAAACCGCCTCGGCGACCTCCTCCGCGACGCCTGGTGTCGAACTGACGGCGGAAGTCACCGAAGAGCAGCCCGTCCCTATCGAAGTGAATCCGATAGAAGACGCGGCTTACGCCGGGGCGATGCAGGCAGGCGACACATCTTACACGGTTACCTTTGAAGGAGATCCCGATTTCACTGCTGCCTACATCCCTATCGCCGGCGGCAGCACTGTTGATCTCGTGAGTCAGCTTGGCATTCCCGGCAATCCGGGCAATTCAGCCCATTACCAGGAGTATCAGCCCGTTAACCATTGGAGTACGTGGGAAAGGACTGTTGCTCTGTCCGTGCCGATTGCGCCGGGCTGTACAACGATCACCTCGGTTAGCTTCGACTACTACTTTCATCGCAGTCGTAACTCCAGTGTGTGGGCAGGCATATTCGTCTTGAGCAGCTACGGTCCGGTCAATTATGACGCACCCCCCGCATCGCTGGTTTCTCATCAAAAAGCGGTAGGCGACAACTCATTCAACCAGTGGTTGACCTTTCCTCTAAGTCCCGGACCCCTACAGATCGCTGTGACGCCAAGCAGCTCGATATACGTTCACGCAAGCATGGGAACCCAGGACCGCTACTCGCTGAGCTACGTCTACATCGACAACATCACCTATACGTGCGCTCCACCCACGCCTACTCCCAGCCCCACCAACACACCAACTCCGACTGCGACCGCAACACCAACTCCGCCGTGGGGTGAGACAGGTACGGTATTGATCAGGTTTGACGCCCCAATACCTCCCTTGGTTGAGCCATATGGTGGGTGTTCCCGCGATGGTTCGGTGCAATCAAGGTCGCCATGCGGTGTTGAGGCTTACAATCAGTACCGTACCCAAGAGGGTGGTCTGCTTACTTGGGGTCAACTGGCTGCTTTAGTTGCCTACGGTGAAGGACACAATCTGCTGTTGGGAAACGAGCTTGGCAGTTTCCAGAATCCACAGGACAGCGGATTGGGTGTCTGTTGGCGTCGCGCTGCAGGAGATTGGCTTCAGGGGAGCGATCAGTGTAACGTACCCTCTGCTCCATCGGCGCCAGGCGTCCAGAACGATTTCGTCTACGCAGTATGGGAGTGGTTGTTCAAAGAGTGTGCGATGGGAACAGGTTTCACACCCAGCGATCTGCCGCAGTACAACGTCCCTCCCGACTATGAAAAAGCCGGCGTCCGATACAGTGGCGAGTGCAGCGAAGACGGTCTGGCGAGTTTTCTTGAACAAGTAGCAAGTCTATATACCGAGTCGTCCCATAACATGGATCCAAATCTCTATTTGTCTCGTATGGAAGCTGAATACGACCTGTGGGGATGGCATGACGGCATACCCAATCGCTACCGATATGGAATATGCCCTTGTACCTGGGGAAATGTCGGAACAGAAGCCGAAGCAAGAACCGGAAATCCGGGAGTTAATGGCGGTAATGCCTTCTCATACTTCCATTGGGCTTCCCAATACTCACCAAATCCCCAGTTCCGGTTCTTTAAAGTCTACTAATATCCACGTGTGAAAACTGGAGGCTAGAGACAATGATACGATGGATGCGTCTTGTGTTCCTGGCGGCGGCGTGTGCCATGATGGCGCTCATATCGGTCCAACTGGTTCAGTCACAATCAACCGATGAAATCGTGTTCATTCGCGACTCCGCCGGCACTTCCGCCGACCTGTTTCGAAGAGATCTCGCAGGCACGTACGAGATTCAACTCACGGACGTACTCACCGATTATCAGACGCGCTATGTCCACGATGCCGACTGCTCGCCCGATGGAGTCAGCATAGCGTATTCAATAGGGGGCAGTATCAGCGTCATGGATGCCGATGGGGAAAACGTAGTAGAGATCCTCTTCGGCGGGCGATATTCTGGCATGAGCTGGTCCCCAGGCTCCGCCTACCTGGTCTTTGATTCTAGCCGTGGCAATACCCACAACGACGAACTCTACACCAGCCGCCCTGATGGTTCGCAGGTGACGCGGATCACAACCAGTGCGGCTCTTGAGTCTTCACCGGATTGGTCGCCTGACGCGACGCATGTTGTCTCTAGTTACTCCGAAGCCGGCATGCACGGTCTGAAGGTGACAAGCGCAGATGGGGCGACTTCCCAGACGATATTTGAGACCTCTGACTATGTGAGTTCGCCCGAATGGTCTCCTGATGGTTCGCGCATCGCGTTCGTCGTCGGAGCGGTGGCTGAACAGTTCCACATTTACACCATTCGCCCTGATGGGTCGGATCTGACCCAGATCACATCAGGTAGTTTCAACGATGCCACCCCGGTCTGGTCTCCTGACGGGACAAAGATACTCTTTGCATCCCGGCGCGATGGAAACACCTATCAGTTATTCACGATGGACAGCAATGGTTCGAATGTTCAGAGGATCACCTCAACCAGCAATGATGCAAAAGACCATTTCCCTGTCTGCTGGCTGAGAACGCTGCCGCCCACCGCCGACCTCACCGGCACGATCACCCTGCCGAGCCGCACGCAGGGCACAGCCGCCTATGTCGTTGACCTCAGCGTCAAGCTGGCGGACAGCGGCGGCACGCTGGTCAGCGAACACAGCCCGACCACCGACGTGAACGGCACTTTCACCCTGCCAGACCTGCCTCAGGGGACTTACGGCGTCTGGCTCAAGCATGACCAGAGCCTCGCCGTCATGCCGTCGGTGAACCTCGACGCCCCGGCGGTCAGCCTCAACTTCGGCGCGCTCAAGATGGGCGATGCCAACAACAGCAACAATGTCAATATCAGCGACTTCTCCATCCTGTCCGCCGCCTACGGTAAATCGCAGGGGCAGAGCGGCTACGACGCTCGCGCCGACTTCAATGGGGATAACAGCGTCGGCACT
>JAEURA010000149.1 GCA_016789005.1 Anaerolineae bacterium | reverse complement strand
TGAACGCCGGTCTTGAAGAGTTCGGCAGCTAGAGGCCGAATCCGGCGGATCGCCATCTCTCCTCGCCCTGCCTGACTCCACAGTCCAGCAAGGAGCGAGGGATTAGGTGGGGATCCGCCGCATGGGTTCCTCGTGCATCCCCAAAAATGATCTCCTTTAAAGAGGATGCTGAGGCGGTTGTCTCATCATCTTCTCCCGTGTGCTGAACCTCACTGGAGCAGGAATCTATGAGCGCACAAACCTACCCCGGCAGACGGTCAGGCGCAGCGTCTCGCCGCAGACAGCCCGCCTCGATCCTACAGCGTATCTGGCGGTCGCGTATCTCCTACATAATGCTTCTGCCGATGTTGCTGCCCTTCGCTTTCTTCGTGCTGCTGCCCCTTGTTCAATCTGCGCTGGTCAGCTTTCAGGACTACAGTGCCGTGAAAACTGACGAACCGGAATATATTGGCTTTGAAAACTATGCGAACCTGTTGAGTTTGGAGCTGCGCGAACAACCGGCGTTATTCGACGAGGCGACCGGGGAGCGCATGTATCTGTGCGGGCGGCGGCGCATCCCCCAGAGCGAGGTCGCGGCATACGAATCCGAGGAAGGCGCTACCTGCTCTGAGGCATTCGTCTCCCCGCGCGATCTGCTCACCGACGGTTATCGCGAGTGGCAGACCCTCACCCTGCTGGGCAAGCAGGTTGTCATCGGCGCGCGCGATACCCGCTTCTGGACGTCCATCACCAACACCTTCGTATTCGTGTTCTATACAGTGATCGGCAAGCTCGTCCTCGGTCTGGCGGTCGCGCTGGCGCTCCGTAAGCAGACGCGCTTCAACTATGTGTTACGGTTGATCTTCTTTCTGCCGTCCGTCACCGCCAGCATCGCCGTGACCGTCGTCTGGGGGTGGATTTTCAAAGGACAGCCATATGGGCTGATCAACTATATGCTGCTGCAAAGCGGCGCGATCACCGAATCCATCTCCTTCCTCAACGATGCCGCCTGGACGATGCCCATCCTGGTCGCCATGACGATCTGGGGTGGCATTGGCTACAACATGATTCTATTCCTCGCCGGTCTGCAGAACATCAACCCGGAACTTTACGAAGTCGCGGCAATCGACGGCGCAGGTCCCTGGGCGATCTTCAGCCGCATCACCGTGCCGCTGCTCCGCCCCACGACGCTCTACGTCCTGATCACCAGCATCATCGGCGGCTTCCAGGTCTTCGAAGCGGTCTACATCCTCTTCGCCACGTCAGAGGGCATGGGCGGCGTCCTGGACTCTGGGCTGACCGTCGTGCCTTACCTGTACGATTCCGGCTTCCGGCTCTTCCAGATGGGCTACGCTTCCGCCATTGCCTGGATTCTCTTCGCCATCATCTTCGTACTCACCCTGATCAATCTGCGCGTCGGACGCGCCAGTGAGGCTTACTGATCATGGAGCAGACCACCCGCTCGACCACAGTTCTGCGTTGGATGGGGATGGCGATTATCGTGCTGATGGCGCTGGTCATCCTGGTTCCCTACTACTGGATGGTGTTAGGCGCTTTCAAAACCGTGCCGGAACTCAACCGCATTCCGCCGACCTTCATCATCGAAGCGCCGACACTCAACAGCTTCTACGATCCGCTGGGCGAACTCCCGCCAGATCACACGCGCGGCTTGTTTCAGATTTATCCAGGGACGGAGGGCGGCTTCTTCCGTTACGTCTTCAACAGCATGTTCGTCTCTGGTTCGATCACTGTATGCGCCCTGTTCATTGCGGCGCTTGCGGCATATGTCCTGGCGAAACATCACTTTCCCGGTCGTAATTTCTTCTTTCTGCTCTTCATCGCGTCGATGATGATCCCCTGGCAGGTGACTATCATCCCGAACTTCCTGAACGTGAGCAGGTATATCGGGCTGGACAGTTACGGCGCGCTGATCATTCCAGCGCTGCCCAAGGCTTTCGCGCTCTTCTTCCTGCGCCAGTATATGCTTTCTATGCCCGACGAGATGATCGAAGCGGCGCGGCTTGATGGCGCAGGGGAGTTCCGCATCTTCCTGAGGATGATCCTGCCCCTGGTGGGTCCTGCGCTGGTCTCAATGGGCTTGTTTATCTGGCTCAACGAGTGGAACAACCTCGTCTGGCCCCTGGTGACCATGCGTTCGGAAGAGATGCGCACCCTGCCGCTCATCATGACGACGATGAACGATCCCTTCGCCGCCGCTACAAAACAGGGAGTGGCGATGGCGTCGGCGCTGCTCACCTCCATCCCGACGGTGATCCTCTTCATCCTTTTCCAGAAACAGTTCGTGCAGGGTATCGCCGTTGTGAGCGTCAAGGGATGATCCCGCCTTCTGGAGGCTGCGTAACGTCATGAAGCGATCCTTGTTCCCCCTGCTCTGCCTGGCACTTCTGCTTCCGAGGATAACAATGGCAAACCCTGCGCAATCAGACACCTCTTCTGCGGCGCTGAAAAGCATTATCGCTGTGACTGCGCTATCGGCTGAGGTCGGGCGTTTCGAGAAGTTCGAAGCACAGATCACCCTGGATGCACAGTTCGACAATCCCTACGACCCGCAGGAGATTCGCCTTGATGCCGAATTCACCGCTCCCTCCGGCAGGGTCATCAGCGTTGCCGGTTTCTACTACGAGGAATTCAGCTACAACGGTGGCAGCGTTGCGCCGTCAGGCGAGTCCTCCTGGCGCGTCCGCTTCACGCCGCAGGAGGTCGGTGAATATCGCTACCGCATCGCCGCCTCGACCGCTGGGGCGTCACTGAGCAGCGACGGCTACAGCTTCATGGCGCTTGAATCGGACCTTCCGGGTTTCGTGCGCGTCGATGCGCGCAATCAGCGCTACTTTGCCTTCGACAATGGCTCGCCATATTTCCCGGTTGGGCTGAACATGGCGTGGAGCTTATCGAACACAATCGGTGAGTACACCACCTGGCTCGACAAACTGCACGCCAGTGGCGGCAATTTCATCCGGGTGTGGATGGCTCCCTGGAACATGTCCATCGAGTGGATCGACACCGGACTGGGCGACTACAGCCGCCGTCAGTTTCGCGCCTACGAACTCGATCAGGTAATTGCGCTGGCGGAAGAACGCGGCGTCTATATCATGCTGACGCTGCTCAATCACGGACAGTTCAACACGTCGGTCAATCCAGAGTGGGCTGAGAATCCCTACAACAGCGCCAACGGCGGTCCCTGCGATGTACCGGAATGTTTCACCACCAACCCGGAGGCGATTCGCTACTGGGAACAGCGGCTGCGCTACATCGTCGCGCGCTGGGGGTACTCACCCAACGTTATGGCGTGGGAGTGGTGGAACGAGGTCAACTGGACACCTCTTTCCAGCGAAGCGATCCTCGCGCCCTGGATCGAACGAAACAGCACGCTCATCCGAGAACTCGATCCCTACGATCATTTGCTGACTCATTCTGGCTCGCCGAGCGCCCTCTCCGGGGTATGGTCGCCGCTGGATTTCGCCCAGGATCACTTTTACGACCGGGACGACTTCCCCCGGACATTTCTCAATACCGTCCCGGAATGGTCGGATGCCTATCCCGAAAAACCGTTCCTGGTCGGGGAATTCGGGCGGGCAGCCGAAGCGCTCTCGTACGACAGCGAAGCCGTCGAGCTGCACATCGGCATCTGGAGCGCCCCTATGAATGGCGCGGCAGGCACCGCCATGACCTGGTGGTGGGATACTTATGTCCATCCAAAGGATCTCTGGGAACGCCTGTTCACCGGCGTATCGGCATTCTTCGCCGGTGAAGATCTGGGGGGAAGGGAATGGGGCAGACCAGAGACGGACTTTGTCGAACGCACGCGCGCCCGCGTTTTCGGTCTGCAGAGCGCTGGCAGAGCCTTACTGTGGGTCGTCAGCCGTGACTACTCAACGCAGTATCTTGAAGGCGCTTACCTCGACAATCTGCGCGCCAAGGCGGAAAACCCGCTGGACATCGTGTTTCCAGAAGTCTCTGGCGCCGAGCTAATCGTGAGCGGCTTCCAGGCGGGGCGATTCACTGTCGAAATCTGGGACACATTTGCCGGCGAAATATTCGAAATTCAGGAAGCGGACGCCCTCGACGGCAGCGTGCACATAGCGCTCCCCAGCTTCAACCGAGATCTGGCGATCAAGATCGCGGTGCAGAATTGAGCTTCTTCGGCGGAGTGCGGCGGTGCGCCGCGCTCCATTCCACATTGCGAGCGAAAACCAATGATGACCCTCTTCAACATTCGCGACTTTGGCGCCATCGGAGATGGCATCACCCTTGACACCGCCGCAATCCAGACCGCTATTGACGCCTGTAGCGCGGCGGGAGGAGGGCGCGTCCTTATACCCGCTGGCGCCACCTATCTTTCTGGAACGTTCGTCATGAAGTCGAATGTTGAATTCTATGTCGAGCGCGGCGCGGTCGTTGAAGCCAGCGGCAGCGACGAAGATTTCCAGGTCGTCAGGACGGATGAAAATCACAAGGGCGTTGGTTACCCGAATTTGCGCGAAAGCATCACGTTCATCGCAGCCTACAACTGCGAGAACATCGCTTTCACGGGCGGCGGCGTCATCGACGGTGGGGGTCGAAAATTCATCGCAGAAAGTCTGCCCCATATCTACCGGATGCACCCAGCCCGTCCTTTCACGGCGGTCATCATCGGATGCACGAACATCACCCTTCAGGACATCACCGTCCGAGATGGTGCGATGTGGACGCTGCGATTCTCTGGATGTGAAGACATCCTTATCCAGGGGGTTCGCCTGCTCAATGACCTGAAACTGCCCAACAGTGATGGCATCGACATTGACCAGTGCCGAAACGTGCGTATCGCAAACTGCCACATCGTCGCCGGTGATGACTGCATCTGCATGAAGTCCTGCGCTAACGCCGGCGATTTTGGAGCCTGTGAGAACATCACTGTAACGGGCTGCACACTCGTCTCAACTTCAACAGCGCTCATGGTCGGTTGTGAAGCCTTCGCGCCCATGCGCAACATTATCTTCGACTCCTGCGTGATCCAGGCGTCGAATCGCGGGTTGGGCATCCATCACAGCCACAACAGCGTGATTGAAAACGTCCTTTTCTCCAACATGATCATTGAGACGCGCCTGTTTCATGACGCCTGGTGGGGACGCGCCGAACCGATTTACGTCTGCGCCATGCCCTGGACTCCCGACGTGCAGATGGGGCAGGTCCGTCATGTGCGCTTCTCCAATATCCTCTGTAAAGGCGAGAATGGCGTCTTCGTCTACGGATGGGAGCAGGACACTTTGCAGGACATCGTCTTCGAAAATGTGCGCGTCGAACTCGACAAATGGACGAAAATTCCCGCCGGTCGTCAGGACATACGACCATTCGAGGGCGGAGACGGCATGCCGCAGTATCCCTGCTCTGGTTTCCTGCTTCGCAACGCGCGCGGGGTCGTCTTGCGAAACTGCGAAGTGACCTGGGGACAGAATCGTCCGGACGAGTATCACCATGCTCTGGAAGCGATCAATGTCGCCGATCTCACACTTGAGAACTTCAAGGGCGAAGCGGCGCACCCGCACCGGCACGCAGCGATCTGGCAGCACGGTTTCGACAAACCGCGAGCGGGATCCGACATACAAGTGAGCATAGAGAAATGTTGAACGCGCATCTGTGGTCACGAACCATCACTGTGATTCTGTGTGCCCTTCTGCTGTCGGCTCGCGGGATGAGCGCCGCCGAACCAGGAAGCTATGACACCTACGATCAGTCGGCATTCCTGGACGCGGATTGGTATCGCGAGAATCTGGTGGACTCAGCCGATCTGTGGAACGGTGGTCTGGACGGCGTCTCCGGGATGGGAGCATATCGAGAGAACTTCAATGGTTTCTTCCACGTCAATCTGGATCGGCGATGGCGGCAGATTCCTCTGATTTCCAGCACGACGGTGGCACAGAGCCGCGCAATCTACATGAACGTCGAAGCCTATCGTGCCGCCGGCGAAGAGAACGGAGAGCGATTTCTGCAAGCGGTCACCCAGGGTGTCGCGTTTCTGCTTTCCGAGTTTCGCGACCGGCAATTCGGCGGGTTCTACTGGGCGGTCTCGCGTCGGGGCATCATTGACGACTCGATGAAGCACGGCTACGGCAACGTCCATCCCATCTTTGCGCTGGCTCAAGCCTATTCTGTCACCGAAAATCCGGAGCATCTGGCGGCGGCGCTGGAGCAGCTTCAGGTCTTTCGGGGTCGGTTCCTCGACCCGGCTTACGACTGCGCCATCCATCCCGGCTTTTCGCGCGACTTCAGCCAGATCATCGGCGTGAACAACATCGATGTCTTCACGCACTTCTTTGAAGCCCTGCTCACCCTCCATGATGTCACCGACAGCGCGCAGCAGGACGACATCGACTCGCTCATCGTTCGGTGCGGCGACTTCCTGGTGAATACGCTCTATCACGACCAGGAAGGGTATGCCGACCGGGGTTATGTCGCCTACAACTATGACGAGACGTGGCAGCCGTCGCAGATTCCCTATTCGCGGGAAGCGCAGTGGTCCGGGGCGCTTCACGCCACCGCCGGACACAACATCGAACTGGCGTATCTGCTCAGCCGAGCCGTCGAACGGGGGTTTGACCCCGAATGGCTGCAAACGGCGGACAAGCTGCTCCGCTTCTGCCTCGAATATGCGATCAATGCTGAGACCGGCGGCATGGTCTACGAGATCACCGGCTACGACGGGCAGCCTTTGTCGGGCAACCCGGATAACGCGCTGTACGTCTGGTGGGCGCAGGCAGAAACAGCGCGCGCCCTGCTGCATTTTGCCGTCGTCCGAGGTGAAGACGCTTTTGCCGAGCCATTCAAGAAGGTCGAAATGCTCTTCCACACGCTGTTGACCGATCAGGAATTCGGCGGGTTGTATCAGAACCTGGACGCAGCCACCCTTCAGCCAGTCGGTCTCGACAAAGGCAATATATGGAAGGTCAACTATCACTACACCATGTTCTTCGCTGAAGCGCTCCGACTTGAAGCGCTCTACGCGGAACGACTCGCGCGGCTTGAGCCAGCAGGATCAGGCGCATAATATCGCGCTGTGAAAACTGGCGTTATGCTTTACGGTGACTGAAACGACAGAACACGGAGACGACGATGCTGAGACTTGCCGAAGTGCTGCCCCCCCAGCCGAGTAATCTCTGGACGCTTGCCCGCCAGTGCGGAGTAGATTATGTCGTCGGGACCTTTGACTGGAGCAAAGGGACGGATGTCCCCAGGGAAGACCTGCCCTGGAGCTACATGTCCCTGGTGCGGCTCAAAACAGCCTACGAAAACGCTGGCTTCCGCCTGGAGGTCATCGAGAACCGTCCGCCGCTCAACAAGGCGAAGCTCGGTCTGCCGGGGTGTGATGAAGAGATCGACGCCGCCTGCGACCTGATCCGCAACATGGGCAGGCTGGGCATACCCGTGTGGTGCTACGAGTGGATGCCGGTCTTCAACTGGATGCGTACTTCGAGCAACATCCCGGCGCGCGGCGGAGCGCTGGTCACCGGCTACGATCACGCGCTGATGAAGGGCGCCCCGCTGACCGAATACGGCGAAGTGAATGAAGAGCATCTGTGGAATACGCTGAAGTACTTCCTGGATCGCGTCATCCCGGTCGCAGAAGAAGCCGGAGTCAAACTGGCGATGCATCCCGATGACCCACCCCTCTCGCCGATTCGCGGCTTGGGGCGCATCATGCGCAGTGTAGACAACTTCCAGCGGCTCCTCGACATTGCTCCCAGCCCGGTCAATGGGATCACCCTCTGCCAGGGCAATTTCGCCCTGATGACCGATGATCTGCCCGGCGTCATCCGCCATTTTGGCGCACAGGGCAAAATCTTCTTCGTTCATATGCGCGACGTTCGCGGCACGCCGGAAAAATTCGTCGAAACCTTCCACGACGACGGACAGACGGATATGCTCGCCTGCATGAGGGCGTATCGTGACATCGACTTCGATGGACTCTGCCGCCCGGATCACGTCCCGACGATGCTCAACGACAGCAACGACCACGCCGGCTATTCGGCGGTCGGTCGGCTGTTTGCCCTGGGCTACCTGAAAGGGCTGCGCCAAGCCGTCTACGCCGAATGACGAACCGCTTGTTGACACCCTGGCGAATTCACAGTATCTTGCGCCTGGATTTCGCAGATTGTGGGTCGGCAAAGGATGGCGCAGGTGAGCAGAGTGCAGGAAGGCGATCTCCTGTGGACTCCCTCTCAGGAAGTCATCCAGGCATCTAACCTGGAGCGCTATCGGGCATGGCTGAATGCTGAGCGGGGCATCGCGCTGAAGGACTATGCGGCGCTGTGGCGCTGGTCGGTGGAGTATCTCGAAGACTTCTGGGAAAGCCTGTTCGCCTTCTTCAATCTGCGCTTCTCGCAGCCCTGGACCGTGCCGCTCGTCGAGCGTCAGATGCCCGGCGCGCGCTGGTTTCCTGGGGTGCGCCTTAACTACGCCGAAAACATCCTGGCACAGACATCTGCCGACCGCCCTGCCCTGATCTATTCAAGCGAGCGAGGCGATCTGGGGGAAGTCTCCTGGGCGGATCTGACGGCAGCGGTCGGTCGAGCCGCTCACGCGCTGCGACGCGCCGGCGTTCAGCCGGGTGACCGGGTCGCCGCCTACATTCCAAACATCCCTGAAGCGGTCATCGCTATGCTGGCATCCGCCAGCATCGGCGCGATCTGGTCCAGCTGCTCGCCAGATTTCGGCGCGCGCGGCGTACTGGATCGCTTTCAGCAGATCGCCCCCAGAGCGCTGATCGCCGTGACAGGCTACCAATACAATGGCAAGGTCTTCGACCGTCGCGAAGTGGTCGCCGAACTGCTGAACGAACTTCCGACCGTACAGCGCACCCTGCTGCTGCCCTTCGACGGTATGGCGATGGACGCGCCGCGCGCCGAGATTTGGTCCGATGCCCTGGCGCAGTGCGCTGCCGAACCGCTTGTTTTTGAGCAGGTCCCGTTCGACCACCCGCTCTGGATTCTCTACTCCTCTGGCACGACCGGCTTGCCCAAACCCATCGTACACGGGCACGGCGGAATGCTGCTGGAACACGCCAAGGCAGCCGCATTCCATAACGATTTGAAACCGGGAGATCGCTTCTTCTGGTATACCAGCACCGGCTGGATGATGTGGAACTATCTGATCGGCAGCCTGCTTTCCGGCGCATCCGTGATCCTCTTCAACGGCAGCCCAACCTACCCCGCCTTCGATACGCTTTTCGCACTGGCGGAACGCGCCGGCATGACCTATTTCGGCACGTCGGCGGCGTTCGTCTCCGCCTGCATGAAGGCGGGGATACACCCTCATCTGAAGTACGATCTGTCGCGCATTCGGGGAGTGGGTTCGACCGGTTCGCCGCTGAGTGTGGATGGCTTTGCCTGGCTCTACGACAACGTCAACCGCGATCTGGCGCTGGAATCACTGAGCGGCGGCACGGATGTCTGCACGGCGTTCGTCGGCGGCGTGCGCACCCAGCCAATCTATGCCGGTGAGCTACAGGGCAGGTCGCTCGGCGCGGCAGTGCGCGCGTTCGGTGACGATGGGCGTGAGCTGATCGACGCCGTCGGCGAGCTGGTGATCACCGAACCGATGCCCTCCATGCCGGTCCTGTTCTGGAACGACCCCGACATGGCGCGCTACCGTGCCAGTTACTTCGATGTCTACCCAGGCATCTGGCGGCACGGTGACTGGATCAGCATCAACACGCGCGGCGGCTGCGTGATCTATGGACGTTCTGATTCAACGATTAACCGCCAGGGCATCCGCATGGGAACCGCCGAACTCTACCGTGTAATCGAGTCCTTCCCGGAAGTAACGGATAGTCTGATCATCGACCTGGAGATGCTGGGGCGGGAGTCCCGCCTGCTGTTGTTCGTCGTCCTTAAGGACGGCGCAGCGCTCGATAACAGCCTTCGCCGGCAGATCGTTCAAAGACTGCGCCGCGACATCTCACCACGCCACGCTCCTGACGACATCCTGGCTATCCCCGCTGTCCCTTACACCTTGAGCGGCAAGAAGATGGAAGTGCCGATTCGCAAAATTCTCCTGGGTTTCGATGTCGAGACCGCCGTCAAGGCGAGCGCCATGCGCAACCCGGAGTCACTCGACTTTTTCATCGACTACGCCAAGCGTATCGACAAGTAGAAAGAAGCATTCCATGAGCAGATCGCCCCGTGAGATCATCGAGGAATACTTTCGGCGCGGCGATTACACCGGCTGGTACGAAGCGCTGTACCAGAATGCCGGAGGCGATGCCAGCGCCGTCCCCTGGGCGCGTCTCTCTCCAGATCGCGATCTTATCGATTGGCTGGAGACCGACAAGATTGACGGCGTGAGAAAATCGGCGGTCGTCGTCGGCTGTGGCTTGGGCGACGATGCCGAAGCACTGGCGGAACGCGGTTTCGCCGTCACCGCCTTCGACATCTCGGCAGAGGCGATCCGCTGGTGTCGAAGGCGCTTCCCGGAAAGCCGGGTCGAATACGTTGCCGCCGATTTGTTCGACCTGCCGCCTGCGTGGCGCGGGCGATTCGACCTGGTGCTGGAAAGCCGCACCCTACAGTCTCTCCCCTGGCAGATGAACGCGCCAGCAGTCGCCCATATCGCCGCGCTGGTCGGCGAAGCTGGCGCGCTCCTGGTTCTGTGTCTGGGGCGCGACGACCACGAGGAACGCCGGGGTATCCCCTGGGCACAATCGCGCGTCGAACTTGAACAGTTCCAGGCGCATGAACTCCATGAGCGGCGCTTCGATGACCTGCGCGATCCAGAAGGGCATCGCCGTTTCCGCGTCGTTTACACCCGGTAGGGTACAGACCTGGCTCTTGACCCCTCCTCGCTTGTCCATCATGATGTCTGTAGGAGCGTCCGCCGTGCGGACCAGAAGTGCCGAGCGAGAACACAAGGAGTCATGACTGTCGATGAAAGTTGGGGTGCTGGCATTACAGGGCGCATTCATTGAACACGCGAAGAACATCCGTCTGCTGGGCGCAGAAGCGGTCGAGGTCCGGCGTCCTCAACAACTCGTCGATTTGGATGCCTTGATTATCCCCGGCGGAGAGAGCACGACCATCGGCAAGATCGCCACCACTTACGGATTGATCGAGCCGCTGCGCGCCTTCGCTCGAGAGAAACCCACCTGGGGGACCTGCGCAGGGATGATCTTCCTGGCGAAGGACATTGGCTTTGATCGGCAGCCGGTGCTTGGACTGATGGACATCAGGGTCAACCGCAATGCCTTCGGTCGCCAGGTAGACAGCTTCGAGACCGACCTGCACATCAAGCCGCTCGGCGACGTGCCGTTCCATGCCGTCTTCATCAGAGCGCCGGTCGTTACCGAAGTCCACGCCAACGTCGAAGTGCTGGCAGCCCTGGAAGATGGGCGTATCGTCGCTGTCGAGCAGGACAACCTGCTGGCGACCGCCTTCCATCCTGAACTGACTCCAGACCTTCGTCTGCACGAGTATTTCCTGCTCAAAACAGACCGGCGCGGCGGCGGACGCTGAGGCTAAATTTGCCGTTTGCATTCCGGGAGATCATGCTACAATACGCGCGCTTTGCGCTACAATGACCTTAGTTCATCTGCCACAAGACCAGGTGATAACGCGATGATTGACGAAGAGCTGTTTGTGTTGCGCGTCGATTATGGTGATGAGAATGACGACATGATCGACGACGAGGATTACCTCGAAGACGAATTCGAGGATGACGAGTTCGACGACGAGTACGAGGACGAGTACTACGACGACGAGGACGAGTTCGACGAGGACGACGACTACTACGACGACGACGAGGACGAGTACTACGACGACGAGGACGAGTAGCCCTGCGCAAGCTCGTCGTGGACTTCGTCATGCGCGCCTTCCTGTTCCTGTTCGCGCTGCTCCTGACCAGCGTGGGCGCATCTGCCCAGGGCGATTCGTCCGGTACGCTGGTCGGGCTTCTTGAAGCTGGTGATTTCACGGCGCTTACGGTAACAGATGACGGTGAATTCCTGCTCGTCACCGACGCTGCAACCAGTCAGATTCGCATCTATGCGCTGAACAATCTCGCTGAACCGCCGTTGATCGCCAGCGTGGCGGTTGATGGCGTTCCGACCGGGATCGCCGCAGGGCGAGGTTTTGTCCTCGTTGCGACGCGATCCTCGGCTAGTCCAAGCACGATTGAAGTCCTCGCGCCGGCGCGCTACGCCAATGACTCTCCTTTTGCGGCAGGCAGCAACTACGTCGATCTGCCTTTCGAGACCGACAGCCTGATCGTCTCAGCGGAGCGCGATTACGCAGCAGCGCTCGGTCAAAACCGCTTCGCACTGCTTCGCCTGCGCTCCGCCGGCGACATCGACGCCCGCACCTTCAACCGGTCAGTTTCCGCCGCCGCCATCGCATCGGGAACCCTTTTCTATGCGGAAGGCAGCATCCTGCATGCTGCGGGACTGAACGGCACATCGATTGCGGCAGACAGCGGCACACTCGACGCGGAAGGCGTTGTCACCGGCGTGGCAGTCAGCGGCGACGGATCGGTCGGCGCGCTGGCGCGGAGCGACGGCGAAATCCTCTTCTTTGACCCGAACGATCTGGACCTGCTGGGGTCCACTTCCAGCAATGTCCGCCCGGTCATCATTCAGTTCGGCGCTGCCGAAGGTCGCCTGCGACTGCTGGTCGCCGGACAGGGCGAGAACCGCCTCCGCGTCATCGATGCCGAGCAGCCCGACGCGCCGCGCAGTCTTGACGCTGACCTGCGATTGGATGGCAGCATCGTCGGCTTGACGACTTTCCCAGATCATGTGGTCGCCACAGACGGCGGGACCATCGGCATTTTCGCGCTCCCCTAACCCGTCACGTCGCTCAAGCCCCAGAATCGGTGGTTTACAGCCGGGCATTTTCGGGGTAGAGTGAGTGCGATCATCGCAATCTCGATGATCGCTTTCTCGTTTAGTTAGGTGAAACACTCAATGAACGCTGGCAGTAGTAGCGAACAGTCGCCTTCATTATCTGGCGGCAATAGCGTTCTCCCGCGCACCTGATCTCCGCGTTGTTTGACTGGGGTGCACTGCGCGGCGCGCTGTTGCCGACCCTGCCTCGCAGGGATACCCCAGAGACCGAAAGCCCTGTTCCAGATCGAACCGTCACCCTGTAAGCCGCGCACCGCCGCGCCGGCTCTATGTTCTTTCTGGAGGGATAGCAGCATGTACAATGATCTGCTTTTGAACCGGCTTGTCGCCCCGACGGATACCGAAGACACCCAGATCAACGATCTGATCGACGAGATCGAGGAGCTGGATAACCTTCTCAGCCCCGAGGCTCAGGAATTGATCCGCGATCTGCGTCCGCACATCGTCACGGACGACGTTTATGAGGGGATCGACGAGAAAGCATCTTTCGGCGACCGCATCGCCGACCGGCTGACCATCCTCGCCGGCAGCTGGAGATTCATCATCCTCTTCGCCTGTCTGATGACGGTCTGGATCGGCGTCAACGGCTACCTGGGCAGTCAGGCGTTCGACCCCTTCCCCTTCATCCTGCTGAATCTGGCGCTGAGCACGCTGGCGGCGCTGCAAGCCCCGGTCATCCTCATGTCGCAGAACCGACAGGCGGCAAAGGACCGAGCGGTAGCAGAGAATGACTTCCAGGTCAATCTGAAGAACGAGGTCGAAATCGCCGATCTCCACCGCAAGATCGATTCGCTCACCGATGCGCTGACCATGCAGACCCGCTTGGTCAACGCCCTGGTCGAAGCGCGGCGCAAAGAACTGAACGCGACCGTACGCCTGATCGAACATGCCCGGAGCGGTGATACCGCCAACGGCGCGCACCTCCCTGCATCTGGATGATGAGCTAAAGCAATGGACGCCTTCAAAGCGAACGGGTGACGCTTCTCACGAACGTCACCCGTTCTGTTTTCCGATCAGTGTTCGGTACGCACCGTTTCGGGGAAGATCTTGCCAGGGTTCAGGATCGCGTTCGGATCAAGCACCGCCTTGATCGTACGCATTACATCGAGCGCCGCGCCATGCTCGAACTCCATATAGGCGGCTTTGCCGATGCCGACGCCGTGCTCGCCGGTTGCCGTCCCTCCCAGTTCGATGGCGCGGATCACGATCAGCTTGTTCATCGCTAACGCCCGCTGATACTCGAAATCGTCAGCATACGGAAATTCGACGTGAATGTTGCCGTCGCCCGCGTGCCCGATCATGTAGGTGGTCATCTGATGCTCATGCTTCAGTTCTTCGACGTAGCCGATCAGCGCCGGATAGCTGCTGATCGGAACCGCTACATCGTTGATGAAGAAACGTCGATCGGGATGTGACCGCACCATGATCTCGTAGGAATGATGCCGGGCATGCCACAGCTTCTTGCGTTCGGTTGGGTCGGTCGTGGAGCGGAAGCTGATCACGCCCATCTCATCACAGATCTCGCGGACAGCTGACAAGCCCGCTTCGAGTGATGATTCCTGAGCGGCATGGAACTCCATGAACACCGTCGGGTGATCGCTCAGATCAACGCCCTCCGCCTCGCGCAGCATCTTGCAGTGCGCTGCATCGACCAGTTCCAGCGCGGCGGGGTCAAGCCCGCTGCCCCGCACCGCCACCACCGTCTCGACGGCAGCCTGAACCGATGGAAATGCAGCGACAACTGCGCTCATGTTGGTGGGAACAGGCACGAGCTTCAGCGTCGCTTCGGTGATCACGCCAAGCGTTCCCTCGCTGCCGACGAACAGATGCAGCAGATCGTAACCGGATGACTGCTTGACCGAGCGGGATCCCACCTGGATCAGCCTGCCGTCGGCGAGCGCCACCTGCATCCTCAGGACATTGTCCTTGCTCGCGCCGTAACGCACAGTGCGAATCCCCGCCGCGTTGTTCGCCAGCATCCCGCCCACCGAGGCGTTCGCCCCGGGGTCAGGCGGGAAGAACAACCCTGTTCGAGCGAGCTGTTGATTCAGATCTTTGTGACCGATTCCCGGCTGCACCGTCACCTGAAAGTCCTCCGCATGGACCGCCACGATGCGATTCATGCGCTCCAGAGACAGCAGCACCCCCCCATACACCGGGATCGAGTTCCCTTCCAACCCTGTGCCCACACCCCAGGGCGTGACCGGAATGCGCGCCTCATTGGCGAGTCGCAGCACGTCAGCGACCTGCTGTGCTTCCGTCGGGAACACCACAACATCCGCCATGTGGGCGGCGTGATGCGATTGGTCGCGCGCGTGCAGTTCGCGCTCTGACTGCGCCGTGCTCACACCCCCGTCGCCGAGTACGGCAGCCAAGCGAGCCACAAATTCCGGCGTTACCGCCATGAAGTTCATCATCTTCTCCTAACCGAACAAACCGCGCCGCCGCAGCGGCGCGCCATGAGACAGCGTTGTCAGCCCACCGGCGAGCGGCGTAAAGATGGGGCGAAGGTCTTCCAGCAAAGGGTTCAGATCGCGATGTCCGGTCCTGGCTTTGACGATCTCCAGATAACCGGCATAACGCCTGAACCAGTTCTGAACGTCTTCCGGGGGGAGGTCCTTATCCCACATCCATTTTTCGGTCGTGTAGAAATAGTAGATGGGATAGAGCGCCGCCGTCGTCGCCGAAATGCCGCGATTCTCATAACGCCACAGATCGACGCCGGCATGCCCGGCAGCTTCTGCCATGAGCGTGAGCGCCGCCGAAGCCGCGATCTGCCGGTACATGGCGGCTCCATCCGCGCCTTCCAGTGCTTTCGGGATGAATCCCTGCGGGCGAATATCGTGATCGACGGTCTCCTGAAAAACCTCGACGCCGATCTGAAAGATTTCTTCGCGCTCCAAGAGTATGCCAGAGACCAGCACGAGCGCCGCCGCCCACAGATTCTCAACGTAGGACTCTTTGTAGGGGCTGGCGGTCAAGGCATGCACGCGCCCCTCAAAACGGTTGAGCCATCCGGCTTTGCGCACAAAGCTGAATGCCGGATGTTCGCGCAGCATTTCGAAAGTCTGCGCTGCCATCATGGTCTCAGCGACTGCATCAAGGTAAGTTGAATCTTCCGAAAGACCGCTTTCGATGACGCGTTCCAGAATCGGCAGAGCAGCTTCGCCCAACGCAGCGTCACCCAGGAATGTATAGCCGAACGCCATCCAGAGCGGCGAAACAGCGTCTGGCGGGTTGTCCGCCTTCAGGCGTGCAACTGCCGCGTTCCAGGGGTCTTTGCCGCTGTTCTGGCGGGCGAAGGCGATTTGTTCTGGCGCAAAATACAGACCACAATGACGAGGTGTGAACATGATCGCGCTAGGTCTTCCGTACTGGTCCCGTCGCAAAGTATAGCATGGGGTTCAAGCAAAAGATGGCAAACTGACTATAATCTCTTTATGTTTGTCATCTTGCAGCTTGATACGGACGGCAATGGTGGACGATCCGCGTGCTTTCGATGATAAAGACCCAAAGGAACGCCAGCAGCCGCTAAGATCGCCCGTCCGCCCTGCGCCGCCAGACGCGCCAGCTCCTCCGGCGAAAGCTGCCAGTCCGGAAAAACCACCCGTATCGCCCCCAGCGGCGGCATCTTCTCCGCTCAACGCGCTGGGCACGCTTCGGCAGAAGATGGAAGCTATCGCCGACGAATTTGCCGCCGGGAAGATCAATCGTGCGCAGTTTTATGCCCTCTACCGCCGCTACAGCGAACAGCGCGCCATCATTGAACGGTTGGTCGAGCGCAATCCGCAGACAGACGCGTGGAAGCAGGTCATCGGCGCACCGGGACAGACCGGTTTCCTGCGCACGCACTTCGCCGCACAGGCGCTTTACTTCGTGGTCTTCCGCAATAACGAGCGGCATCCCCTGCTGAGCGACGGTCGCGAGCATCCCGATCTCTCCCTGCTGGACTCGGTCCTCCTGCCCATCTGGCGCATGGCGTCCCGCCCCAAACAGGGTTTGGGACGTAAGCAGATCGGCGAACAAAAATGGCTGATCCTGGCAATCGGGGAATACGGTTCTACGGTCGTCGTCTGGTCGACCGAGCCGTCGCTTTCACAGTCGCGCTTGGTGCGCGACCTTCATGCCGACTTTGAACGCGCCAACCAGGCGGCGCTGGCGCGCGGGCTGATCACCCCAGACAAGCTCGTCTTTCCACAGCGAGCCTTGATGGATCGCGGCGGCTGATCACACCGCAGAACGCGGCACCGTCTTCATGCGCGACAGGCTGGTGACGCAAAGCGTCCCGGCGACGCTGAACGCCAGCGCCCCTTTGCTGTTGATCGCCAGCGCGCCGACAGCCGACCTTCCGGCTTCCGGCATCGCCAGCAGTTGCACCCGCTTCGCTTCTGCCAGCAGGTCCACCGCGAAGCGCTGATGGGTCGGGCGCAAGTCAACGCCGCTGTAGACCCGCACGACGTTGGCGTCCAGGTCGCTGATCACCAACCGCCTGCCATCAGACGAACACGCGATCCCGCCCACCGTGAAATACAGCTCGATCTGCGCCCGTACCCTGCCAGAGGCATCCATCGCCACGAGTCGCCTGCCATCGGTGATCAGGACGGTGCTGCTGCCCTTGGTCACCAGGAGGATCGGGCGGAAGTCATCGGTCACACTCAGCCCGGTCGGAAACGTGCCCAGGCGTGTCCGTTCGCTGAACAGAGTCAGCTGCGCGCGCGCATCCAGCACCGCCGTGACGCCCAGCGCACGGTCCATACCGACCGCCAGATAGCCGTTGTCGGAAGCACCGCCAGGCGCCGCATCTGCCTGTGGAGGCATCTCCAGGCGGGTTTCCTGCCCATTCGACTCCAGGAAGAGGTCACGCCCTCCGGGATAGTAGAGACGCTTCGTCCCATCGCTGCTGACGTAAAACGCACCGCCTTTGACGCGAACATAGGGGAGATGAATGCTGTTGGGCGCGCGCAGTCCTTCGACGAACCTGCGCCAGGGTTCGGCGCTCCGCAGACCGATGTCGCCCGGTTCCAGCCGGAGATCACTTTTCTGGATGCCGCTCTGCAGGTCGAGGAAAGTAACGTGATCGGCGCGCAGCCAGGCAGCGAGAAGAGAGGGTCTGCCCGACAGGATGTCGAGCCGCTTGATCGTGCCCTCGGTTAGCTGGATTCGCCACGCCATCGCCTCACCGCCTTCGCGCGGCTATCCCACTCCGCCTCTGCTGCGAAGCGCGCGCTTATGGCGTATGATACACCCTTTTGTAGGCTAGCAAACGCCGCTCCAACGCAGATGCATGGAATTCTTAACACTTCAGCGCGGGGCTTAACGCAGCCTTCAGCCTGAGGTCTCTACGCGAATCTGCCCGGAGGTTAGCGCATAGCGTATGGGGTTTTCGGACACGACGATGAACTTATCCTGCCAGATGTCTCCAGCGAGTTCATCATATTTGGCAGCGTCTATCTGAGGCGCGATGCCGCTGTTCATGCGGTTCAGCTCCAGGCGGGCGGCGACATCACCCGGCACGAACAGGACCAGCTCACCGCCGGGGGCAGCCAGGGTGCCGAGCAGGTCATCCGGCTGCGAATAGATCGGGTTGTGGTCAGGGAGCGTGACGACGAGATCGCCATTTTGAGCGGTGGCATTGAGGCGTTCCAGCGCCAGCCCGCCCAGGTTCAGCACGACTGACCCTTGATCGGACAAAAACTCAATATCCATCGGGATCACTGTCGGCAGTTCGAGCCGCACAGTTCCCCTGCCGATCATCTCCAGGAGTGGGAAGTCGCCGCTCATGCGGTTCTCGAAGATCGTCAGGGTGGCGCTCCCGTCGCCAGCTTCCTGATAATTGACGCTGATGAGGTTGTCGCCGCTGCCGATGAACTGACCGGTGACGATCTCTGACGTCATGCCTGCCAGAAGTTCCACGTCGGTCGCCAGGGTTCCCACGCGCAGACGCAGCAGGGTCAGTTCGGGGTTCACCGCCTGGCTGATCGTCTGCTGGTTCTCGGTACGCATCTGGCTGGCACGGGTTGAAAATGCCACATAGCCAGCCCCAGCCACCAGGAACGCCGTAAGCGCCAGCGCGACTCCCCCTGACAACGGCAGACGCCGCCGCAGCAAATACGTCAGACCGATCAGGATCAGCAGCGCCGGCAGCGCCCGCTGGATGAAATCATCCAGCCCGACCGGCAGCACGCCCATCGTCCGTGCCCCCCACCAGGCAGCCAGCGCAACGGCGATCACGCCCCACATCAGTTCGGTCTGACGTCGCATATCAACTCTTCATCGAATCTGCCGCAGCAGAAAGACTACCGAAAGCAGCAGCGCCGCCGCCTGCCAGAACATAGATGTTCCATCGGGGGCAGCCAGCAGGTTGGCGTCGCGTACATACCAGGCAGCGGCGCCCAGCGCCAGCAGCGCCAGCGCCAGGATCAGCGGCAGCCCTCGGCGGCGTTCCAGCGGCGACTCCAGCGGGACGATCCACCAGAACAAGATGTACAGGACGCCAAAAATCCCCTGGCTGATCGTGGTCAGCAGCACAAACGCCGCACGCACCAGCCAGGAATCAACGTGCAGCGAGGCGGCAAATCCGCCGCAAACGCCGCCGAGGATACGATCTGAAAAGCTCCGCCGCATCGGTCGCTGTCTTTGGTACGGGTTCCAACACAAAAGGACATCTTTGCGCGCCACAGGCTGTGCCGCGCATGTCAGAACTATATCCTTGTGTTGATTGGTGAGCAAGCGCAAAAATACCGCGCCGCGCAAAAACGGGGAATGTCTAGCGTGAAGGAATGCGAAGTAGAGTGACTGTCAGGCGTATCCGACCGAACTCGATCTCATCGCCATTGCGCAGTCGATAGTTGCGGAGCGGTGCGAGTCTGAAGCCGTTGATCCGCGTGCCGTTGGTGCTGTTGAGGTCTTCGACGTACAACTCGCCTTCACGGAGTGTGAAGACGGCATGGCGGCGGGAAACGCCCTGGGTCATCCCCCCCAACGGTTCCAGATCGATCGGCGGCGCAAAACCCTCGTAGCCACGACCGACAACCACGATGTTTTCGCCGATCGGAGTCGAGAGGATGCGATTGGCATCCAGGCACTTCAGCACCAGCCGCAGTTCCGGAGACAGTGCATGTGCCGTCGTGCTTTGACTCAGCGACTGCTGTTTTCCCCGCCCTCGACCAACCTGAACCAACATGCCTCTTTCCGCTCTGGCAATGCCGCATCCATCCCTGACATTAATTGTATGCGCGTTCACCCATGCGGCGCACAATCAGTGGCGATAATTCAGGAAAATTTCAGAAGCGGGCATCAATCGCGGTAAAATCATGATCATGAACAAAGAACGGAAGTTATGCGGCGCATCCTGATCATCCTCCTGCTGTTTTCGCTGGTTACGGCGTCTCCCGTCTTCGCCGAGACCGTGCTGCAAGGCGATACCTGCACCGTGACGGCTGACACCATCATCGAAGGGGATCTCTTTGCCCTCTGCCGAACCCTGATCGTGGACGGCGTCGTTCGCGGACATCTCTACAGCGTCTCTGCCGCCGCGCAGATCAATGGCAGTGTCGAAGGCAGCGTCTATCTACTCGGCGGGCAAGCCACTTTCGCCGGGAGTTTTGCCGGCAATCTGCACTTCATTGGCGGTTTGATGCAGATCGCCCCATCCGCACAACTGACGGCTGCAGACGGCAGCCTGACGGCATTGAGCCTCAGCATCACCGCCGCAGCGCCTGTTCCCGGAAGCATCAGCGCCGCCGGCTATCAGATGATTCTGAATGAGGAGGTTGCACGTGAGGTAAATTTCTGGGGTACCGCCCTGGAGATCGATGCGACACTGAGCGGCGATGTGTCGGCGCAGGTGGGCAGCCAGGACGTCGGTGGCGCGCCGGAACTGCTGACCCTGCTGCGCATCCTCGCGCCTGAAATGCGGGTCGTTTCTCCCGGACTGCGCCTGAGTGATGACGCGATCATCACCGGGACTCTGCGATACAGCGCCCCAACTGAGGCAGATTTTGGGCGAACTCTACCCAACGCGGTCGAGTATCTTCCGATGCAGCCCGTCGTCACCCTGCCCCAGGGACGGGACCTGCCAGATGGTTTCACCGAGTGGTTTGGGCGTTTTGCCACCGAGCTGCTGCTTTCTATCATCCTGGGGCTGCTCGTGGCGGCGGTCGGTTCACGCCTCACCTCCCGCGCAGCGGATACTATCGGCGCAGCGCCTGGCGGTTCTTTGCTGGTCGGCGCCGGCTCACTGCTGTTGACCATTCCCTTCCTGGCGATGGTCCTCGTGCTCAGCCTGGTCGTGATCGTCACGCTCTCCGCTTTGCGCCTGCCCGCGCCGGCTTTCACCGCCGGTTTCGTCATCAGCGTCCTCGGCATTGGGCTGACCAGCGCTTTCGTGGCGTTCGGGGTGTTCCTCGCCCGCATGGTCGCCGCCTACAGCGTTGGGCGCTGGCTTGTGCGGCGCATATCCCGGCGGGCGAAGGAAGACGAACAGCGATTTGCCCTTTCCATGCTGGCGGGCATCGTGCTGATCGCCGCGCTGATGTCGCTTCCCTATGTCGGCTGGCTGTTCAGTGTGGCTGCATCATTCCTGGGCACAGGCGCGTTGCTGCTGACGGTCTACAGAGGCTTTCGCCCGGCAGCTGTGCCGCCGATGCGCCAGCGTTCGGCACGGAGTTCGCTGGCACTGCCGGCTCCCCCTCCAATCGTCGAGGATACGCCAGAAGCGCCGGGCATGGACAATCTGCCAGATGGATTCACCTGGTGGGATGAATCCTAGAGATCATCCAGCCCACCATCGCGCAAGGATGCCTCCAGCGCTCGTCCGACCGTCAGGATGTGCTCGATCCACCACGCCAGCGTGTCTTCATCGACATGCTTGACAACCTCGTCGAGAATTTCTGGCGGCGTATCGAGCATGATCTCCGTCGCCAGACAGGATACTGCCTGCTCAACCGAGGGACGAGAGGGGGGGATGTCGTCTTCATCAAGTTCGCGATACCACTGCTCGATGATCGGGTGGACCTGCTCGCAGGCTGAACCTTCGCCCAGCTCGCGCCGGGCAAGTTCGTCGAATTCGTGCATCCAGTCCGGCTCTTCCGGGTGCTGCTGATCGTCAGCCACAGTTTTTTCCCTCGCTGATGCTTGATCCAAGTGTAATCGAAAGTGCGCCGAAAACTCAAGCGACCTGCTCAGTCACAGTGCGCCAATCGCAGATTGTGCTGTGTCTACTAGGCATACTCTCCACCTGATACAATCGTGATCCTTATCACGAAAGAGCAGTAGTGCATGACCTCCAGGCAAAGACTCCTTGTAATCGCCGGGCTGCTGATCAGCGTTGTCTTCCTCGTCCTCGCCTTTCGCGATCTCAAGCCGCTTGAAGTCGTTACCTACATCCGCAACGCTGATATCGGCTTGCTCATCGTCGCCGCCGGCTGGTATCTCATCACCCGCCTGGTGACATCGCTGCGCTGGTGGTTTCTGCTGCGCACGACGCGCAGCGTGCCGCTCTGGGACCTGCTGCAGCTCGTCTGCATCGGCTACATGGGCAACAACATCTATCCGCTCCGCGCCGGCGAAGTGCTGCGCATCGTGCTGGTCAAGCGCGAGCATGATGTTCCAATGATGCGCACGACCACCGTCATCCTCGCCGAACGTGTTTTCGATGGAATCGTCCTGCTGACTTTCGTCGTCGTCGCCCTGCTGAGCTTGAATGTGGGCACGCCAGAGGTGCGCTCTGTCGTGACAATTGCCGCCCCGGTTTTCGGAGCAGCGCTGCTTGTTTTCTTTGCCCTGGCATTGAGTCCCCGGCTGTCTAGCAACATCCTGGGCTGGTTTACGACCAAGCTCCCCGGCGCGCTCGGCGGGCGCATTCAGGCGCTTGGCGAACATGTCATCGCCGGGCTGGGCGGCTTGCGCACGCCGCTCGATCTGCTGGGCACGGTCTTCACCTCCTACGCCAACTGGATGCTCGAAGCGCTGACCTTCTCGCTCGTGGCGCAGGCATTCGGGATGCCGCTCGATTATCTGTCCGTCCTGCTCCTGGTCGGCGTCGTCAACCTTGCCGGGCTGATCCCGGCGTCTCCGGGTCAGTTCGGCGTGTTCGAGGGATTCACCCGCGTGGTCTTGACCGGAATCGGCGTGGCAGTCACCGAGGCCACCGCTTATGCGCTGGTGGTGCACATCGTGATCTGGCTGCCGGTGACCGTGCTCGGCTTCATCTTCCTCGCCCGCAAAGGGTTAGGGTTGGCAGCGGTCACCAAAGCCGAACAGCTAGTCCGCCAGGAGGAATGAAACACATGAAAATCGGCATCATCGGAGCAGGCGTCGCCGGGCTGTCCGCCGCCTGGGATCTTCTGAAAGCCGGGCACGAGGTTCGCATCTTTGAGGCAGGGGATGCGGTTGGCGGGCTGGCGAGCGGCTTCAGAGATGAGACCTGGAACTGGTCGCTGGAGAAGTTTTATCATCACTGGTTCGAGAGCGACTCACACGTCCTGCAGCTCGCCCATGAGCTGGGCGTTCGTGACAGGCTGGATTTCCGACGGGCGAAGACGAGCTACTGGATCGACGGCAAATTGTGGCGTTCGGAGATCTCTCCCTCGGCACTCTTCCTGCCGCTGTCCCCGCTGGCGAAGCTTCAATTCGGACTCGCCGGCGCATTCATCAAACTGACGCCTTTCTGGAAACCCCTGGAGCGGGTCACAGCGCATTCCTGGCTGATGCGTTACATGGGCGCGCCCGGCTACGAGAAATTCTTCCGTCCGCTGCTGATCGGCAAGTTCGGGGTCGATTACGACAAGGTCAACATGGCGTGGATGTGGGCGCGCGTCAAAGCCCGCACCCTCAAACTCGGCAATTTTCAGGGTGGTTTCCAGGCGTTTCTCGAAGCGCTCGCCGAGGGCGTACGCCAGCGCGGCGGGCAGATCGCGCTCAACAGCCCAGTCGAACGCATCGACCTTGAAGGCGCGAATCCGGCGCTGACCGTTGGCGGAGAACGCATCATCTTCGACCGCGTGCTCAGCACCACGTCGCCGAGTCTCCTGCTCAAGCTTGCCCCACGCCTGCAGAACACCAGTTATGGCGATCAAGTCCGCGAATTGGAAAGCATCGGCGGGCTGTGCGTCGTCGTCGCCCTCAAGCAGCAGCTCCTCAGCGACGGGACATACTGGCTCAACCTGCCGGCGGACAGTCCGGAGCGGCGTAAGAACCGCTTCCCCTTCCTGGCGCTGGTCGAGCATACCAACCTGTTCGACCGCGCCGACTACGGCGGCGATCACCTGATCTACATGGGCGATTATGTGCCGGCAGAACACGAGTACTTTCGCATGAGCGAGGAGCAGTTGTTCGAGCGCTTCGCGGCGGCGCTGCCGACCTTCAACCCGGCGTTCAAGCCGGATTGGGTGCGCCGGTTCTGGGTCTTCCGCGCGCCGTACGCTCAGCCGATGCCCTTCCTCAACCACAGTGAGCGTATCCCGCCGCTGGCGACGCCCCTTCCAGGCTTGTACTGGGCGAGCATGAGCCAGGTCTATCCCTGGGATCGCGGCACGAACTTCGCGGTGGAAATCGGCAGACGTGCTGCCGTGCAGATGATGCGCTAGGGACAGGCGCTACGGCACGATCAGATAGTAGGCATCGCTGCCCTGTGGGGCATATCCATCGTAAAACGAAGCGATGCCGCGTAGTGTGCCCTGCACCCCGGTGACAGTCCGCCACAGGATTGACGCGCCATCGCCCAGGTTAGAGTCAATGCCGATCACCTGTGCGCCGCCCGTCGGGGCAATCAGTTCGAACGCCACCTGACGCGCAGCCGTCGGAAATGCGGAATTCCAGCTGATGGTGATCAGGTCGTCGGGGTTCAGTGTGTAAACGGTCCCATTGACCACTGCATATGAGGAGATCGACAGCGCTGTACCGAGGATGATCGGCGGTAGCGCCGTCGGCGGCGGCATGGTAGGCAGCGGCGCAGGCGTCGGATAGACCGGCGGCGGATAGGGCAGATGATGGGGATGCGGCGGATAGGGATAGTAGGGCGCGGGGACCGGGTAAGCATAGGGAACCCGCAGCGCCTGCCCGGCGTAGATGAGGTTGGGGTTGCTCAGGCAGTTGGCGTATGCCAGCGCCTCGACGGTCGTCCCGTAGTACGCGGCGATCCGCGCCAGGGTATCACCGTACCGCACGACATACAGCGACCAGTCATAACGCGGCGCGCACGTCGGCGCGATCACATAGACAGGCTGATTGATGATGACGGGTTGAACCACGATCTGAGGCTGGGACGCAGCTGGCGCGGCGCTGGCAGCGGCGCTGCTTGACGAACGCAGATCGATGAACGATGACGCCGGACGTTCTGGAAGCGAGGGCGGCGGCTCTGTCGGCGTGACCAGCGGCGTCAGAGAAGAAAGCGAACAGCCGCTCAGCCAAAGTGCCAGGACTATCAGAATCAATGGGATGCCGCGTCTCTGAATGTCCACAGAATCGTCCTGTTGGTT
>JAEURA010000280.1 GCA_016789005.1 Anaerolineae bacterium | reverse complement strand
GGGATGCGCCCGTCAAGCGTCAGCGTCCGCGCTCTGCCGTTCATCATCGGAACCGTGTACGACCAGCGCGCATCGGAAGCAGTCAGACCGAGCGTGTCCTGAAGGATGCGGCGCAGCAGCGCTTCACATCCTATCCCGATCTGGCGATAGATGCTGGTCATGCCGCCCGCCGCTTTGTGGGCAGCGTACATCAACGCGTTGTCGAGTCAAAACCAGTGATAGAACGAATCCTGACCGTACAGTCTCTCAAATTCCGCGAGATTCAGTCCTGCTGCGCTGGTTCCCTGCCCGAAACGCGGTTTATACAGGGCACATACCCGCAGGGGCTCGAGAAGGAGGCTCAGGTATTCGGTGTCTGAAGCTGACATAGAAGTCGCCTGCACTTCCGTCAATGGAGAAGCCCGTATGAGTTGGCGAAACTAACTGCACTGCCTCTATTTGCGCAGGATAGCGCCGAACTGGGGATTTGGACAAGTGTGCTGATAAAAGGTAGACGCGCTGCCTCACTTCCGCCCCCGCAGGCGCGGGTCGAGGACGTCGCGCAAGCCGTCGCCCAGCAGGTTGAAGCCCAACACCGCCAGCGCAATCGCCATGCCGGGGTAGAGGATCAGCCAGGGGGCATTTTCCGCCAATGCGCGGTGCTCGTTGAGCATCACGCCCCACGACGACATCGGCGGGATGGCGCCCAAGCCCAGGAAGCTCAACCCGGCTTCGGTCAGCAGCGACCAGGACAGCGCCAGGCTGATCTGCACGATCAGCGGGGCGAGCGTGTTGGGCATCACGTGGCGAAGCAGCACCCGAATCGACGACCCGCCGATGCAGCGCGCCGCCATGACGAATTCCATCTGCTTGACCGCCAGCACCGGCGCGCGCGCCACCCGCGCGAAGATCGGCGTGTAGACGATGGCGATGGCGATGATGGCGTTTTCCGTGCCCGGACCGAGGACCGTGACGATCACCAGCGCCAGCAGCAGCGCCGGAAAGGCGAAGAAGACATCCATCAGGCGCATCAGCAGCGAATCGACCCGCCCGCCGGCGAATCCCGCCGTCACGCCCAGCAGCGTCCCCGCCAGCCCTGCCAGCGTCACTGAGGTGACCGCCACCCGCAGCGAATGCGCCGCTCCGGCGATGACCCGGCTCGCCAGGTCGCGCCCGAACAGGTCTGTGCCCATGACGTAGACGGCGCTCGGCGGCTGAAGGCGATCCCGCGCGTGCTGTTCGTTGGGCGGGAACGGCGTCGCCCCCAGCGCTCCCAGCACCCCGACGCCGACGTAGAAGATCACCAGCAGCAGCCCCGCCGTCCCGCTGAGGTTCTTCAGCAGGCGGCGCAGCACCCCCGGCTGACGACGGTGAGCATGGACGATTTCCAGGGGCGGCGCGCTAACGGTCATAGGAGATACGCGGGTCCACCGCGGCGTAGACGAGATCGACCAGCAGGTTGATGAGCACGAAGACTGAGGCGATGAACAGGGTCGCCCCCTGCACCAGGGCGTAATCGCGCTGCGAGATAGCGTTGACCAGCAGCCGCCCCAGCCCCGGCAGCGAGAACAGCGTCTCGATGATGAACGTCCCACCGAGCAGGTAGCCCATCTCGACGCCGACCAGCGTCACCACCGGGATCAGCGCGTTGCGCAGCGCGTGCTGAGTGATAACCCGGCGTTCACGCAGTCCTTTGCCACGCGCTGTGCGCACGTAGTCGTCGCCCAGGACTTCCAGCATCGAGGAGCGCGTCATGCGCATGACCGATGCCGAGAAGGCGAATCCCAGAGTGATCGCCGGGAAGATCATCTGCCGCAGATTGAGTCCGGGGTCTTCGTTGAAGCGCACGAAATTGCCAGCGTTGGGCAGGACGCCGAAGACCGTCGACAGGAGGTAGATGATCAGCGTGCCGACCAGGAAACCGGGCATGACCAGCCCCGCCAACGCCAGCATGCGGACGAACAGATCGAAGATGGTGTTGTGCCGCACCGCCGCCAGGATGCCCAGCGGGATTCCGACCAGCAGCGCCAGGGTCACTGCCATCAGCGCCAGCTGCAGAGTGACCGGGAAGCGGTCGCCGATCAGCTCGGTGACGGGTTTGCCGTGCCGCGTCGAGACGCCCAGGTCGCCGGTGATGGCTCCGGCAGCCCAGCGGGCGTACTGCTCGACGACCGGACGATCCAGCCCGTAGTAGCTGCGCAGCGACTCGCGCTGGGCGTCGGTCAGCATGCCTGCTTCAGTGCCGAGCGTCGCCGTGATCACGTCGCCGGGGATCAGCCGGATGGCGGTGAACACCAGCAGCGACACCCCGATCAGGATGGGCAGGAAGGCGAAGAGGCGTTGCAGCAGGTAGCGGCGCACGAATGGTCTTTCGGGTAAGACCTCACCCCTACCCCTCTCCATCTGGAGAGGGGCAGGGGTGAGGTAAAACTTAGCGCTCCAGGCTCACTTTGGCGAATGAATACAGCGAGTCGGTGGCGTTCGGCTCGAAGCCGACGACGTAGGGCTGGTGGGCGGTGTACTCATAGCCGCTGTACAGCCACAGCCAGGGCGAAACTTCCGTGAGGTGCTGCTGGAACTGGGTGAAGATGTCCAGCCGCGCGGCAAAGTCCGGCTCGGCGCGCCCGGCAGCCATCAGCGAGTCCAGCGTCTCATCGATGTAGTTGGTGACGACCTGCAGGTTGCCGGCGCTGGTCCAGTAGCGGGCGTACATGGTATACGGATCGGGGCGTCCGCCGTTGAGGGCGACGGCGGCGTCGAAGTCACCCGCCAGCCAGCGATCCACGTAGACGCTCAGTTCCAGCGGCTCGATCTCCAGCGTGATGCCGATCTCGGCGAGCTGCGCCTGAATGCTCTGCGCCTCGCTCAGGGCGGTCGGCGGTTCGGCGTTGGCGACGATGGCTTTGAGGGTGAACGGTTCCACGCCGGAAGCCGCCATCAGTTCCTGCGCCTTCGCCAGGTCCTTGGTGTAGCAGAAGAAGGTCGAAGGATCGACGTGATACGCCGGGATGGTCAGCGGACCGGTGACCGTGCCTTCGCCGAGCGACGCCGTATCCAGCACTTCCTGACGGTCGATGGCGCAGGACATCGCCTGACGCACTTCGAGGACGTCCATCGGCGCGCGGGACGGATTCAGCTGCAACACGTGGTAAGCGAGGGCGGGGACCGCATTGAGGACCAGCGATTCGTCGCCGCGCAGCAGGGTGGCGACCAGCGGGTCGTTGAGCAGGGCGAAGTCGATTTCGCCCGCGCGCAGCGCCGCCAGGATCGACGCTTCGTCGGGGATGACGCGCATTTCGACGCCATCGACGAACGGACCTTCACCCCACCACTCGGCATTGGCGCTCAGGCGCGTGACCTCTTCCGGGACCCACTCATCGAGGATGAACGGACCGGTTCCGATGGCGGTCGCCGAAAAATCGCCGGCTGCAATCGCCTCGGAGGAGGCAATCGAGGCGTTGACCGATGCCATCGCCGCCAGCAGCGGCACGTCGGCGGTGGACAGGTTGAACACGACGGTGGTGTCGTCGGGCGTGTCCATCGAGGCGATGCTCAGGTAGTTAGCGCGGGCGGCTGCGCCGGTGGCTTCGTCAAGGATGCGGGTGAAGGTCGCTACCACGTCGGCGGCGGTGAAGTCGCTGCCGTCGTGGAACTTGACGCCCTGGCGCAGATGCATGGTCAGGGTCATGGCGTCATCAGAGAACTCCCACGATTCCGCCAGCGCCGGCACGATGCTCAGATCAGGAGCGAGGGTGACCAGCGGCTCGTAGACCAGTTCCAGCAGCCGCAGCGAGGCGAACGCCGTCTGGGTGTGTGGGTCAAGACCGGTGGTATCCGCCGCGCGCGCCATGATCAGCGTATTGCCGCCATCCTGCGCCAGCGCCGTGCCGAAAGCCAGCACGACGGCGATCAGCAAGAACAAAAACCGTAGCGATTTGAACATGGATAAAACTCCTTCGATAGAAGATTAGCGCACAATCGGGCACATCAGCCCGCTCGGTGCTTCCAGAAGATCAGCTCCGCCACTCCCGGCACGACGTAATCGGGCAGCGCGCCGACGCGCGTATAGCCGTGACGCTCGTAGAACTGCTGTGCCCGCACGTTGAAGTCCGAGACAAGAAGGAAAAACACATCCGAGACCGCCCAGGCGCGCGCCTCGATGGCTTCCAGCAGCAGCGCCCCGCCGCCCTGCGCCGCGCGATCTGGTCGGACGCCGATCAGCCGCAGGTAGGGGCTGCGTCCGAACGCGCCTTTCGGCATCATCCAGGCGAATCCCGCCGGCAGACCTTCCTCGTCATCGGCGGTGATCAGCACATCCTCATGCGCCAGCGCCGCCCGGAACTGCCCCGCCGCGCCGCCGACGGTCAGCCCGTAGCGCTGCCACAGCGGGACGGTGACCATCCATTCGGCGAGCGGCTGGCAGTCCGAGTCTTGCATGTCGCGAATGCTGAGCATGGATTCAAGCGCCTGTCGGTCTATGCCGCTTCAAAGCATAGCGCCACAGGGGGCAACCGCGCAACAGACCACCGGGCAAGCTGGTGGGATCGCTTCAGTCTTCGGTGCGGGGGTCGAAGGCGTCGCGCAGCCCGTCGCCCAGGACGAACAGGCACAGCACCGTGATCGAAATCAGCAGCCCCGGCATGAGGATCAGGTGCGGCGCGGTGCGATAGTAGATGCGCGAGTCGATCAGCATATTGCCCCAGGTCGGCGTCGGCGGCTGCACCCCCAGATTGAGGAAGCTCAGCGCCGATTCCGCCAGGATCACCCCACCGATTCCGACGGTGAGCGAGATCGCCAGGATCGACAGCAGGTTCGGCAGGATGTGCACGAACATGATGCGCCAGCGCGACGCCCCCAGGGTGCGCGCTGCCAGCACGTAGTCGAGTTCGCGCCGGGCGATGGTTTCGCCGCGCACCAAGCGCGCCGCGCCCGTCCAGCTGGTGACGGCGATGATCAGGATCAGCGCCTGGGGAGATGGCTGCAAAAGCGCCGAGACGGCGATCAGCAGATACAGCGAGGGGAGCGAATCCAGGGTGGTGATCAGCCAGTTGAAGATGTCGTCGACCACGCCGGGCGAGAAGCCCATCACCAGCCCGACCACCAGCCCGATGCCCAGGATCGCCAGCGCCGAGAAGATGCTGATGCTCAGCGAGACCTGCCCACCAGATAGCAGCCGCGCCAGATGATCGCGCCCCAGGTCGTCGGTCCCCAGAAGATGCCCCGGCGCGCCAAACGGCAGCAGGCGGTTCGGCGTATCCGGCAGGAGCGGATCGACGCCCAGGACGTAACGATTGACGAGCGGCGAGCCGTAAGAGAGCAGCATCAGCGCGAGCAGCACCCCCATCGCCAGCAGAGTCAGACGGTCGCGGCGCAGGCGGCTGATCGCCCGCTGCCACAGCGTCCGCGAGCGGCGGTTCGGGTCTTGAAGCTGAAGGACGTTCGAAGTTGTGGCAGCCATAGCTCAGTAGCGAATCCGGGGATCGACGATCCCATACAGTACATCGGAGATAAGATAGCCCAGAATGGTCGCCAGCGCCGCATAGATGGTCACCGCCATGACGATCGGGTAGTCGCGCTGCCCGAACGCCTGCACGATGGTCAAGCCGACCCCCTGGTAGTTAAAGACCGTCTCGGTGATGACCGCGCCGCCCAGCAGACCGGTGATCGCAGGTCCGATGAAGGTGGCAAGCGTAATCATCCCGTTGCGCAGCGCGTGGAAGAACCACACCCGGCGCTCGCTGAGTCCCTTGGCGCGGGCGGTGCGGATGAAATCGTGGCTGATGATCTCCAGCATCGATGCGCGAACGTAACGCGACAGGACCGCCACGCTGCTCACCGACAGGACGAAGACCGGCAGGATCATGTAATTGATGCGCTGCCAGATCGGCGGGCAGGAAGGATCGAGCGTGGTGCGGCAGCGGTCGCCCAGCGGCAGCCAGCCCAGCCCGACCGAAAACACCAGCAGCAGGATCAGCCCCAGCCAGAAGCCGGGGATGGAGTCGAAGACGACCGCCAGCACGCGCGAGAGGCTGTCGAACCAGCGCCCCTTGTTCAGCGCCGCCAGCACGCCGACCAGCACGCCGCCCGCCGTTCCCAGGATGAACGACGACACGCTCAGCTCCAGGGTGGCAGGAAGGCGTTCTGTGAGCACTTCGAGGACCGGACGATTGTTGAAGAACGAGCGACCGAAGTCGCCGCGCAGCACGCCGTAGCGTTCGCCGGGCGGTTCGGGCGCGCCATCCTCGTTAACGTCGAGCGGGATCAGGAAGGATTTGTCGGCAGCGCCATCACCGTCGCTGTCCCAGCGCATCCAGTCGTCGCCGATCAGCCAGCGCAGGTATTGAATCGGCGCGGGATCGTTGACGCCCAGACGCAAGCCGATGGCTTCGCGATCCTGGGGCGACAGGCGCGGGTTGGCGAAATAGAGCGCTGCCAGGGGTCCGCCGGGGGTGAGCGACATCAGCAGATACGCCAGGATGGTGATGCCGAAAAACGTCGGTATCGCCTGTAACATGCGGCGAACGATGTATCGAGCCATAGGTCATTTTTCCATGGACGAGCCGTTACAGACGCCGGCGTCATCCCTACAGCGAAGGCGATGGCGAGACAGCCCGGCGAACCGGCGCTGCTTCGGAAAGGGCAGGATGCCAGAACGCCCTGCCCTTCAACCAAACGAACTCCAGGCTCTCTCTGCAAACCCGGTTTTCACACAACCTCACCCCAACCTCACCCCCTGCCCCTCTCCAAGTGGAGAGGGGAGAGGGGCGGTTGAGCGCAGCGAAACGGGGTGAGGTGAGCAGTTTGCAGACGAACTCTAGCGGGGAATGATCCAGGAGGACTCATTCCAGCCGACAAGCTGCCCGCGCGGATCCCAGCCCTGAACGTTGGGCTGCGCCGCCACCACTACGTTGGAGGTGTTCAGCCAGATCCAGGGTACGTCCTCGCGCAGGATGGCAAACGCCTGCTGGAGGAGTTCGATGCGCTGCGCCTCATCGCAGCCGGGGACGGTGTTCGCCTGATCCATCAGCGCCGTCCATTCCGGGTTGTTGTACGACGTGACGTTGAAGCCCGCCGCGACCACGTCGTTGACCGGCGAGAAATTGACGGTCGCGCCGTTCGGGTCATCCGGGAAGCCGAAGCCCCAGAAGAGCATGACCGCGTCGAAGGTCTGACCGGTGAGCTGTTCAACCAGGACGTTGAAGTCGATAGCCTGGTAGTTCAGGTCGATTCCCGCCGCGCCCCACTGGCTGGTCAGCAGCACGCCGATGGCTTCGCTGGCTTCGTTGCCCGAATTGGTAGAGAGCGTGATCGCCAGGGGCGTCCCCGGCTCGGCATAGAGCGCGTCCTCGGTGGCGATGCGCGGCGTCGCAGGATCGCTGTCGTCATCGACGAAACCGGCTTCATCCAGAAGCTGGTTCGCCATCGCCAGGTCGAACGGATAAACGGCAAGTTCCGGGTCGAACGCCCAGGAGCTGGGCAGGACGTGCGACGCCAGCTGCACGCCTTCACCGCCGAGCGCGCCTTCGTTCAGTTCCGCGAAGTTGAGCGCGTACATCAGCGCCTGGCGCACGCGCACGTCGCCGAGGATCGGGTGATGACCCTGGTCGATGGCGTTGCCACTTTCGTCCAGTCCGTCCTGCGGATTGGCGGGGTCGGCGCTGTTGAGGGCGATGAAGCGCAGCGATGCGGCGGGATATTCATGCACCTGATAGCCCTGCGCCGCCAGGGCGCGCATCTCGTCTTCGCGCCCTTCCGGCGCGCCGTCCCAGGTGAACTGCCCGGCGAGGAACTGCTCATAGCTGATGGTCTGGTCGGCGACGTTCT
Source organism: Anaerolineae bacterium (assembly GCA_016789005.1). Taxonomy (GTDB): domain Bacteria; phylum Chloroflexota; class Anaerolineae; order Aggregatilineales; family Phototrophicaceae; genus Flexifilum. The sequence goes on along the minus strand of JAEURA010000280.1, from coordinate 6,655 downwards.
TGAAAATCCACCCTTCCGGCGTCACCTGCCCGGCGGTTGCGTCCGGGTAGCTCTGGTCGGCGAGCAGAGTGACCTGTTCGCCAGGACGGACGTTGCCGAACGTCCAGGCTCCGGCGGAGACATTGCCGACCGCCGTCAGTTCAGCTTCGTTCATGGCGGCGAAGGTGGGGAACAGCTCGGCATACTGGTGCGCGGGGACGACCGGAAGCGGGCCAATGTTGGTGAGCGCGGCGCAGCTCGGCGCGTGCAGAGTCAGGACCACCGTCTGCGGGTCCGGCGCTTCGACGGCGGCAACGTCGTCGAGGATATAGGTGAGCGCGGTGTTGGTCTCGCCGCTGGCGACGGCATCAAAGCCGTACTTCACGTCCGCCGAAGTGATCGGCGTGCCGTCGCTCCACGCCCAGTCGTCGCGCAGCGTGAAGGTGTAGGTCAGACCATCCTCGGAGATGCTCCAGCTGGTCGCCAGCGAACCCGGCGCGCCGGGAGCATAGTTGAACGTCTCGACATCGGCGCCGATCAGGGTGGGATACAGGCGATTGATCACCGCCTGCGACGAACCATCCTGCGCCAGGATCGGGTTGAGGGTGGCGATGTCACTGCCCAGGTTGCTCAGGATGATTGGACCGCCTTCGCCGGGACCGGGTTGATCCTGCGCGACCGCTCCGGTGACGAGCATAGACAGCGCCGCCGCAAGGGCGACCAGAACGAATACAGTTCTCGCGTTTCTCATCATGCTGCCGACAGAAGATCTGCCTTACTCCTCTCATTGAGCCAACAAAGACCATCAGTCATCCGGGCGGCACGCGAACAGGAAAAAAACGATGCCGGTTCAGATGACCCGTAAATCATATACATCTTTCAGGGTAGGCGCGTTCAAGTGCGAGTCCGCACGCTATAATCGCCGCCATGAATGACCGTGATTATATGCGACTCGCCCTGCATGAAGCTAATGCCGCCCTGGCAACCGGCGATGTGCCCATCGGCGCGGTCGCTGTCCACGACGGGGTAGTGATCGGCAGGGGGCGCAACCGCCGCGAAGCCGACCACGACGCCACCGCCCACGCCGAAATGCTGGCGCTGCGCGAAGCCTCGGCGGCGCTCGGACGCTGGCGGCTGGACGACGTGACTCTCTACTGCACGCTGGAGCCATGCGCCATGTGCGCCGGCGCGATGGTGCTGGCGCGCCTGCCGAGGCTGGTCTATGCAGCGGTCGATCTCAAGGCGGGCATGGCGGGCAGCATTCACGATCTGCTGCGCCACCCACAATTGAATCACCGTGTAGATGTGCAGGGTGGGCTGCTGGCGGAAGAAGCGGGGGCGCTGCTGCGGAGCTTCTTTGACAATCTGCGGGGGGAGTAGCCATTACACCTCGCCCCCTAGCCCCTCTCCGATTGGAGAGGGGGCTGAGGGGTGAGGTTTTGTCTACTCTGGCAGGGTCCAGACCAGGCGTTCGGTGGCAACGGTCCCGGTGTCGTCCAGCGCAACGCTGATCGAGGCGCTGCTGATCAGGTCCAGCACCGCGCCGAGCGTCTCGCCGTCACGGCGGGTCGAGGATGAGTTATCCTCCATCTGAGCGAGACGCGCGAGCGGCTGCAAACCAGCGCCAGCCGCATACAGCACCGTCGACGCATTCGGCAGCAGGTTCGCCGCCGCTTCCTGGTACGCCGGGTCGGTATCCAACCCCTCGCCTGGAGCCAGCGCGAAGGTGACATAGCGGCGCGTGCCCAGGCTGAAGACCTGATCGTTCGCCGCCATGATCAGTTCAATCGGGAACGGCAGGTCCGGCGTGTTGATGGTGACCACCAGCGCGTTCGCGCCGGCGATATCCTCGCGGCTGATGGTGATCTCTTCAACCGGCAGGTCCTTCAGTCCGTTCGCCAGCCCATCCACGAGCGCCTGCGCGGCGGCGGGATCGGTAGCTTCCAGGGTGAAGGCGAAATCGACCGGGAGCGCCGAGATGATGGCGAACAGGCTGCTGGCGTCGGCGGCGCGCGGCGTCAGCCCCAGGTAGAGGGCGACATCGCCGGTCATCCAGCCAAAAGCCGCTTCCGGTTCCAGCCCGGTCAGCCCGCGAATGCCGGTCTCGAAGGCGAAGATCGCCGCTTCCGCCTGCTGTTTGTCGTCCTGGCTGCCCATGCCCTGATCGACCATCTGCTCGATCAGGCTGCGCATCATGGCGATCTGCGCCGCGTAGTCGAAGCCGGCGTTGTTGGCGTGGATCACCAGCGGCGTGCCAGCGGGGATGTGGCGCGCAAACGCCGGATCGACCGGTTCACGACCGACCATCGACATGCCCATCGCGTCCAGCATCGACGTGTCGGCGTAGGTGACGACGGCATCGAGAGTCATCGAACGCCCGCCAAGGATCGTCGCGCCATACGCCTGCGGTCCGACCGCCGCGAAGATCTCATGGAACAGGCGCGGCATCTCTTCCATCACCTCGTCCAGGTCCGCCATGCCCTGAAGGATGGCGGGCAGATTGTTGTAGGCAACAGCGTTGTATTCCGCCGCCGGCAGCTGAGCCAGCGTGGCGAGGAAGGTGTCGCTGGCGCTCAGCGGGGCGTCCTGCAAGCCGCCGGTTTCGACATTGCCGGCTTCCAGGCTGATCAGCAGCACGTCGTCGCGGAAGATGACGAACGGCTGACCCGCCCGGCGCGTCATCGGCGCATACAGGACGTAGCCCTCCATTTCGTCGCGGCTGTAGTTTTCCAGCGCGCCGGTCATCATCATGTATTCTTCGGCGAGCGCCGCATCGGTGATTTCGGCGGCGATGATCATCGGCGGCGCATCCCCACCGCGCCCGCTCAGCGCCGAGGCGTCCACCAGACCGAACGCCAGGGTGTCGCCCAGCCACGACCGAAAGACGCTGGTGAAGTCGCCCTCCGGGTCGAATTCCTGCGACATCATGTTCAGCGCGTCGCTGAGCGACTTGACCGGCAGGCTGTCCGGCGGCATCACCGCGCTGATCTGGACCAGCACCGCGTCGAGCTGGGCGATGAAATCATCGTCGGTGCGGCTGACGGCGAAGAGCGCCGTGTCTTCCGGGAAATAGGCTGCCAATTGCGTGAGATCAGCAACGGGGACTGCCGAAGCGGGCAGGGCAAACGCGCCGATCAGGATGAGGGCGGCTGCCATGAGGATGAGCAGTTTACGCATTCGTGTCTCCTTCTGAATTGCAATTCACGTTACAGTATTCGCCATCAGTATAGCGCAGTTTCGCGCGGCAGAAGTGACGCTCAGCGAATCACGAAAGGGTGTCCCCACCCCTAAATTCCCGCCCCATGCAATGGGGTGAGGACGGTGGACTCGGTGATTCACTGACGCTGCCTTCAAGGAACCACGCCACTGCACATGATTCTGTACGCAAATTGTCAGACTGCGTTGCATGATCTGGCTTGAAAGCGCCGCCCCGACTAAAATCTTGCTCGTTCTACCGCTTCGGGTGGTCATACGATTTGTTATGGAAACTTCACCCCAACCTCACCCCCTGCCCCTCTCTCCGCGGGGAGAGGGGCGGTTGAGCGCAGCGAAACGGGGTGAGGTGAACCTCAGATGTCGGCAAAACCGCTGAATTCGGTAGAACCAGAAATCTTGCAGAAATCCTTTCAGGAGCGGCATGGCGTATGCAAGAACACAACGAACAGCAGAAAGCGACCGAAAACGCGGCTGAAGCGGCTGCGGCGCGCCCTGGCGTCTTTTTCGCGCTGATCGTCGGCGGACTGCTGATCGTCAGTCTGCTGACGCCTGCCCCGCTTTCGACCGGCATCCTGCTGCTGCTGCTCCTTCTGGCGGTCGCCTACGCGCTCTTCGGGCTGCGGAGCGTGTTCACCCTGCCCGACCGCGCCGCTCTACGCCTGCGCGCTGCCGCGCCGCCGCTCCCCCGACCGTCGCTGCCGCGTTCTGCCAAGCCCTACCGCAATCTGCTGGCGGCGGTCTGCGCCGTCGCGGCGATGGCGCTGTTCGCCGCCGCCGCCATCGACTTCGACCCGCTGCTGAACCAGCAGTTCCTCAACGACGGGGCGTCCAAGATGCTGGCGGGAGCGGGCGTGCTGGCGCTCGCCGTGCTGCTTTCGACCCGCCGCCCGCCGCTCAACCAGCCGATCCCGGAGCCGCTCAGCCAGCCGCACCGCCGCTGGCGCTGGGTAGTCTTCGCCGGCGGGCTGGTCCTGCTGATCCTGTCGGAATCCAACGGGCAGTTCCTCAAAATCGAGGGGTTGAAGTTCATCCACGTCAACGTTCAGTTCGCCATGCTGGTCGCGGGCGCGCTGCTGGTCCTGTACGGGCTGGGCGGTCTGCCCTCTATCCGCCTGAGCGCACTGCGGGTGCGCCGCGAAGACCGGCTGCACGCCGTTGCCGTTGTCGCTATCCTGATCCTGGCGGCGTTCCTGCGCCTGTGGAATCAAGAGGGCACGCTGCGCGCCCTGATCGACGAGCTGCACTGGTCAGACGGCTTGCAGCGCGTCGTCCTCGACCCCTGGACGCCGATCCTCTACCCGATGAGCGGCGTCTCACCCTATACCAACCTCTTCCCCTACTGGCAGGCGGGCGCGGTCGAACTGCTCGGCTTCAGCTGGACGGGCTTCCGCTTCGTCAGCGCCATCTGCGGCTGGTTGACGGTGCTGGCGGTGTACGGGCTGGGGCGCGCCCTCTTCGACCGCAATACGGCGCTGCTGGGGATGCTGGTCTTCGCCGCCTTCCCGCCGCACATCCACTTCAGCCGGGTGGCGATGGCGCTGATCGGCGATCCGCTGTTCGGCACGATGGCGGTCATGTTCATCGCGCGGGCGCTGCGCCGCAACCACCGCATCGAATGGGCGGCGGCGGGCGTATCGCTCGGCTTCTCGCAGTATTTTTACGAGGGCGGGCGGCTGCTCTTTCCGGCGCTGGTCATCGGCTGGCTGATCGTGCTGGCGGTCAGCGGGCATCTCAAAGGGCGCTGGCGCGGCGTGCTGATCCTGGTCACCGCCTTCATCTTCATCGGCGGACCGGTCTACTACACGATCATCGGCAACCACCTGCCGCTGTTCGGGCGCATGGATGTCTCTGGCGACGGCAACCTGACATCGGAGCTTTCCGGCGGCATCACGATGGAAGAAATCCTGGCGCGGGTGCAGCACGCGCTGACCGCCTTCATGATGTACGGTGCGCATCACGACCTGAGCGCCTACTACGGCGGCGAACAGGCGCTCGTCAACACCCTCATCCTGCCGCTGATGCTCTTCGGGGCGTTCTATCTCCTCTGGCGTTTCCCCGCGCCCGCCTTCCTGATTCCGCTGTGGATCGTGGCGACCGGGGCGGGCAATGGGCTGCTGCGCGATACCCTGGTCTCGGCGCGCTACTACGTGGTGCTGCCGCCGCTGGCGCTGGCGATCATGGCAGGGGTGCGCTACTTCCTGCCGTTCATCGCCGGCATCGTGCCGGAATTTGCGGGGATGGCGCGTGGAGCGCCGGACGACGATGCGCCGGTCTACGCCGTCCCGCGCCGCCGTTTTCTGTGGCGGCTGGCAGGCGCGGCGGCGCTGGTGATCTGCCTGATCGTCTCCGCCTATCACATCTGGTACTACTTCGGACCGCACCTGAAGTACTTCAACATCCAGGTGCGCGACTCCAAAGGCTACCGCGACGGCATCGACGTGTCGCTGCGCTCGGTTGTCCTGCCGGGCAACACCCAGACGATCATCATCGGGCAGCCGGACCACGACGTGAGCGTGCCGCGCCACTTCCTGACCTTCCTGGCGCGCGAGGAAGGCAACGCCGACCGCTTCTTCCCGCTGCTCAGCCTGAATTCAGCGACGGTCAGCCCGCGCTACCTGCGCGACCTCGCGCCGGGGGTCAATTACGCCTTCTTCGTGGAGCCGGACGAGGGCGACATCCTGCGGGCGATCTACAACCAGTTCCCGAACGCCGCCCCACCGGACTACAGCGTGTGGGACCTCCCGGCGCACAAGGAATATGTGTTCGTCTGGGCGCCGGTGGGGTCAGGGCGCTAAGCCAGTAATCGAAGATCAGCCACGAACACCTCACCCCTCGGTCCCCTCTCCATGAAAGTGGAGAGGGGAAGCTAAGCGAAGCGCAGCAGGGGTGAGGACATTGAATTGTTTCGGAACATGGCTTAGCTCCTCATCCCCAGCAGATTGCGCGCTTCCATCCAATCGGCGATCTGCTCGGCGGCGGCGTCCAGGTCGCCGCTGGTCATGTCGATCTCGATGGCGGGCAGCAGCGACGCGCCGACATATCGGCGGAAGACATCCTGCTCGCGGATGAACGGCGTCAGGTCGTCGTACTGCGATGGGTTGCCGCTCACCTTCAACCGTTCCGCCCGCGCCCGCTCGAAGGAGTCATCGCGGCGCGTGGTCAGCACGATGCAGAAATTGAGCGGCAGCAGGCGCTCTTCCAGCCAGCGGAAGTCATAGCGCCGACCCTGCGCCTCCTGGTAGACCTGCGTCGAAATATGAAAGCGGTCCACGATCCAGGAGTAGTAGCGCTGAAGCTCGAACAGATGCGCCCAGGCGGCGTAGGTCTCCATCGCCAGCCCTTCTTCCTCCGGCGCGAAGTTGACCGGACCCCGTCCCCAGGGGAAGTTGGTGAAAGCGCACCACTCCGCCGAGATCAGCGGCGAGTGATAGCGGTATTTGCGCGGTCCGACGATGCGCGG
>JAEURA010000271.1 GCA_016789005.1 Anaerolineae bacterium | reverse complement strand
CGCGCCCGCCGTAACCGTGACGATCTTTCAGGCAGCGCGGGCGGCTCGCGAGCCGCCCCTACGAGAGCGTTGATGAATTATCAAATACGCTCTCCTGAAAATGAGTTAAGCGGCGGAGAGTTGGACCTGAAAACCTAAGCCCTCCAAACGCTCTAGCCAGACTCGCACTGCTCCCGTATTACCGGTCTCTGACAGTGGATACACCCTTCAGTCTACTCATTTTCATTCTCTGTGGTGTCTCGTTTTTCATGTAAAGCTCTAGGGCGCGATGTGGCTTGTCCTGGAGAGCAGTGAAGCATCTATCGGCGGCGAAAGAACGGACAGAATGGACCACGACACACAGACCCTCTTCATCGGGGAAACACCGCTGAAGCGAAATGATGATCCAGTACGTGGCAGCTTTGTCACCCTGATGGGAGAGCCATTCTACAAGATTGAGAACTACGACCTGCTGGAACCATTCTTCATGAGCTTGGTCAGCAGTTCCGATCACTGGCTTTTCATCGCCTCCACAGGGGGTCTCTCGGCGGGGAGAGGCAGCGCCGACCATGCTCTTTTTCCCTACTACACCGAAGATAAGCTGACAGAGAACAGCGAAAACACGGGCAGCAAGGCGATCCTGCTGGTCACCCGTTCAGACCGAAGGTCTCTGTGGGAACCGTTCTCCAATCAGCAGCAGGGCGCTTATTCGATCCAGCGCAATCTCTACAAGAATATGACGGGCACAGCGCTGGTCTTTGAAGAGGCGAACCTGGACCTGGGATTAGCCTATCGCTATGCCTGGCGAACCAGCGGGCGCTTCGGCTTCATCAGGACGACGTGGCTCACGAACCTGGCAGACTCGCCCTGCCAGGTGGCGCTGGTCGATGGATTGCAGAACCTCCTGCCTGCCAATGTCGCGACCGAGACTCAAAATGGATTGAGCTGCCTTCTTGACGCTTACAAGCGCAGTGAGTTGGAACCGGCAGCCGGGCTGGGTATCTTCGCCTTGAACGCAATGCTCACCGATCTCGCCGAACCTAAAGAGTCGCTTTTGGCGACCACTGTCGCGCAGATAGGACTCGCGCCGACAGGTTATTTGCTCTCATCGACCCAGCTCGGACGGTTCCGCGCTGGATGCAGCGTGGTCACCGAAACGGAGGTGCGCGGGCGGCGCGGCGCCTATTTCGTTCACGCGGCGCTCGATCTCGCGCCGGGAGAGGCGCGCGTCTGGCATCTGATCGCCGATGTGGACCAGGACAGCGCCGCAGTTGCCGAGAAACTGCGCTGGCTTCAGGGCGACCGCGCTGCGCTGGCGAAGGCGATTGAAGAGGATGTCACCGCCAATGCGTCCGCTCTGTGGACGATTGTTGCGAGCGCCGATGGCGTGCAGATCTCAAATGGCGCGCTGTATCCTGCGCATCACTTCGCCAACGTACTCTTCAACGTGATGCGCGGCGGCGTGTTCGCCGACCAGTATTCGTTTCGTGCTGCTGATTTTGTGGATTTCGTTTCGACTCGCAACCGGGCGGTGCTGCAAGCCCACTCAGCATTCTTCAGTGCGCTGCCCGCCCGAATGGATGTCTCTGAGCTTCAGACGCGGGCAGCGGCTTCTGACTCAGCCGATCTTGTACGCCTGAGCTGCAGCTTCCTGCCGCTGATCTTCAGCCGACGGCATGGCGATCCCAGCCGTCCCTGGAACCGCTTTTCGATAGACATCAAGAAAGCGGATGGCACGGCAAAGCTGGGCTACGAAGGGAACTGGCGCGACATCTTCCAGAACTGGGAAGTTCTCGCGTATTCCTATCCCGAATTTGTTGAGAGCATGATCGCCACGTTTCTGAACGCGACGACCGCCGACGGCTACAATCCCTACCGGATCACCTATAACGGAATTGACTGGGAGGCTCCCGAACCCGATAACCCCTGGGCGAACATCGGTTACTGGAGCGACCACCAGATCATCTACCTGCAGAAGCTGATGGAAATCAGCGCCAGGGTGCACCCCGGCAGACTGCAAGGCTATTTGACCGAGCGCCGGTTCAGCTACGCCAATGTCCCTTATCGGATCAAGCCGTACAGCGATCTTCTGCGCGATCCTTACAACACCATCGTATTCGACTGGGATCTGCAACGGCAGATCGCTGATCATCAGAAGCAGCTTGGCAGCGACGCCAAGCTGCTTCTCGCACCCGAGGGGCAGATCCTAGTCGTATCGCTCGCGGAGAAACTGCTGACCCTGCTGCTTGCCAAGCTGGCTAATTTCGTGCCTGAAGGCGGCATCTGGATGAATACGCAGCGTCCGGAGTGGAACGACGCGAACAACGCGCTGGTCGGCAAGGGACTATCGGTTGTGACCTTGTGCTACCTCCGACGCTATATCCTGTTCTACCGGCAGCTGCTCAGCGTCAGCGGACTCGACGCCGTGCCGCTCAGTCGGGAAGTACACAGGTATTTCCAGACGGTTGCCGAAGCTCTGCGCAGCTTCCAGGGCGCGCTTGACAGCACAATTGACGATCATCAGCGCCGGCGCATCATGGATGCGTTGGGCGAAGCGGGCAGCGCCTATCGCTGGAACGTGTACCATACAGGCTTCGCCGGAGAGGTCGAGAACGCCTCTGTCATGGACATTGTCGCCTTCCTGGATCTGACTCAGCGCTACGTGGAACATACCCTGCGCGCCAACAGGCGCAGCGACAACCTGTACCACGCCTACAATGTCCTGCATATTGGCGACGAGAGCGCCTCTGTCGGTCATTTGTACGAGATGCTTGAAGGGCAGGTTGCCATTCTCTCGTCGGGGCTGCTGACCGGTGAGGAGTCAGTGAATCTGCTGGAGAGCCTGCGAGAAAGCGCGCTCTACCAACCGGAGCAGCACAGCTACATTCTCTATCCGGAACGGAATCTGCCCGGTTTCGTGGAGAAGAATCGCCTCAGCCGCGAGCAAATTGCCGGTGTGCGGATCCTTGAAATGCTGGTTGAAGCGCAGGAACCCACGATCATCACCCGCGATCTCAACGGCGTCTATCACTTCAGCGGGCAACTCCACAACTTTCGGGACGTTCAGCGGGCGCTTGACGCGCTCAGCGCACACCCCCAGTATGCCGAACTCATCGCCCAGGAAACCGAGAAAATCCGCGCCCTGTTTGAGTCGACGTTTCATCACGCTGAATTCACGGGGCGGTCCGGGACTTTTTTCGCATACGAGGGCTTGGGCAGCATCTACTGGCACATGGTGGCGAAACTCCTGCTGGCGGTGCAGGAAACGGCATTTCGGCTGGAAGATGATCCAGCAGTCAGCAAGCTGTTAGTGCATTACGCCGATGTGAGACGAGGCTTGGGGTTCAACAAGCAGCCCGATTCATTTGGAGCGTTCCCCACAGATCCGTACTCCCACACGCCCAAAGGGCGTGGGGCAAAGCAGCCCGGTATGACCGGTCTGGTCAAAGAGGAAATTCTGACCCGATACGGCGAAGTTGGCTTCTTCATCGAGGATGGCGCACTGGTGTTTGACCCGCTGCTGCTTGACCGGCAGGAGTTTCTGGATGAGCCTTCGATATTTGGCTACCTGGATGTCGCTGGACGGAGACAGCACCTCGATCTGACACCCGGTTCTCTAGCCTACACCATCTGCCAGACGCCCGTCGTGCTCGAGGCGTCGAACACAGAAGGGATGGCGGTGCACTTCGCAGACGGGCGTGTGCAGCAGCTTGACGGGCATGTGCTGGATGCCGCGTTCAGCAGGCACATCTTCGCGCGTGATGGGCAGATCAGCCGCCTGACGGTGCGTGTCCGGCTCGGCGGATAATGGGCTGCCGGTGGATGTGATCGCCCTGAGTCCTAGTGGATACCGGAGGAACAGAGTGCCAGAAACCGGCAGTGGTTCGAAAAGGATCGTCACCGGGGAACGCAATGCCTAACGGTCGGACACGACCCTCAGTTTTCTGGTCAGCCCGTGACTTGCTGCACCGCCGTGTGACGCTGCTCACTTGAATTGTCAATTGTTCTCGTCTGCCGTGCCTTGAACCGACACTGTGTTGTAGAATAGGGTGTGAAACCGCTTTCTACCCACTCAACGTTGGTGCTCTCAGGAAGGCTATGGGCGACAAGGTTACGATTTACGATATCGCACGGGAGGCTGAAGTCTCCGTCTCGACGGTGTCGCGCATCCTCACGGGTAGTGCGCCGGTCAATCCGCAGACCAAGCAGAAGGTAGATGCCGTCCTGCAAAAGTATGACTTTCGACCAAACCGGGCGGCGCGCAACCTCTCCTACCAGCGTTCGACGATGATCGGCGTCATTCTGCCCGACATCACCAACCCGTTTTTTTCAACATTGTTCGCCGAAATGCAGCGCCACGCTATCGCCAAAGACTACTCGCTGCTGCTGTTCAACGCCATGAATAGCCTCGCGCTGGAATCGGAGGGTTTGGCTTATCTCGCGCGCCATCAGGTGGATGGGCTGATCTTCATGGGAGGGCGGGTCAATGAGGTCGAACCGCCTCCTGCGTATCAGCAAGAGATCGCCGAAGTCGCCGCCAGGGTGCCGACGATCATCGTGAACGGCGAAATGCTGGACGCCGACGCGGTCATCGTTTCCACCAATGAGCAGTCGGGAATCGCTCAGGTCGTCGATTACCTGGCAGGGTTGGGGCACACACGGATCGGTCTCCTCGGCGGCAGCAACCACATCACGGTGACGCGCAATCGTCAGCAGTCGTTTCGCGAGGAGATGTCGCGTTTGGCGCTGCCGGTCGAGGAGCAGTGGTTGATCACCGACGGCTTTTCGATTGAAAGCGGTGAAAAGACTCTGGAAATGCTGCTCCGGCTAGAGAAACTGCCGACCGCGATCATCGCTATCAACGATCTGGTCGCGCTCGGTATCCTGAAAGCGGCGCGGCGACATCGTATCGATATCCCCCATCAGATCTCCATCGTTGGTTTTGACGACATGTACCTGGCTTCTGTTTCGACTCCGGAACTGACCAGTGTCAGCCATAACTACGAGCATTTTGGGCGTACCATCGTCGAGACAATCATCAGCCGGATCAAAGGAGGTGACACGCCGAGTTCCATCCTGCTCGACATGCAGCTCGTGATACGCGACTCCTGTCAGCCGCCAGATTCCCGCTAGGTTTTTTCTCGCAAGAATTCCATAAGTGGACGACCCGGCGGGCTGCCCCGCACGGCGTCAGGGGCAGGGGCTTGCCGTCGGCTTGCCCACCCGTTGAAATGATGCGAGACCCTGCTTCTGCCAACTCCCCCGAAACAGCGGACTGCCGGCGTCGGTCGGCAATGGGTGCATTTCAGATTATTGGGGATACGGGCGGACAACGTCCGCGTTGTCCACAAAATGTACCTCCGTAGGGACGATGCCTGCATCGTCCAAGTACCCAAAATATTGAAATGCACCCGTTGGCAAGCCGAGTCATTGACGTTGAATCTGATTCATGCTACTCTCATGAAAGCGGTTTCGAAACCGCTTTCAGAATCGGATACTCGTTCAGGCGAGAGGAAAATACAATGCGTTTACGAATGTTGGCACTATTGACGATCAGCCTTCTTCTTCTTTCCATCAGCATGGTCGCGGCTCAGGAACCGGTGACGCTGCGCCTGAGCGTGTGGGGCAGCCTGAGTGATCAGGAAGCCTACCAGGCGCGGATCGATCTGGCGGAGCAGCAGTTCCCTAACATCACGGTCGAGCTGCTCTATACACCCGATGACTACGACCAGCGCATTCAAACGATGATGGCTGGCGGCGATGCCCCGGACATCGTGCAGCTTGCGGAGGCGATTCACGGATATTCGAGCCGCGGGCAGCTGCTTGCGCTCGACGAGATGATTGCATCCGCTGGGCTGGACATGGCGGCGCGCTTCGGCACCAATCACCTCCAGTACCAGTATGAGGGCAGCCAGTATGCCCTGCCGGATCGCGGTGGCGCAATGATTGTCTACTACAACACGGATATGTTCGATGCTGCCGGACTGGAATATCCGAACGCCAGTTGGACATGGGAGAATTTTCTCGCGGCGGCTCAGGCTTTGACAGTACGCGAGGGCGACGCGGTGACGCAGTACGGCTTCGCGGCAGGCGGTTGGTGGCCCTGGTGGATGAGCTTCATCTATCAGAACAGCGGCGCGGTGCTAGACGAGAGCGGCGCGCCGGCTTTCAACAGCGCGGAAGCTGCCGAGGCGCTCCAGTTCTACAACGATCTGGTCTATACCTACGAGGTTGCGCCATCACCGGAAGACTACGCCAATCTGGGCACCAACAGCCCCGATCCCCTGTTTGCACAGGGCAAAGTCGCGATGATCATGACGGGATTCTGGAATATCGCGTCGCTGCGCGATGTGCCCGATCTGAATTGGGACATCGCGCCAGTATGGGGCAACACCGCGCGCGGCACGGTCGCGTTCGGCAGCGGCTTGGCGATCACCAGTTCGAGCGCTCACCCTGAAGAAGCCTTCCAGATCATCAGTTTCCTCACCGATGAGGCGGCACAGACGGTGATCGTGGAGCGCGGTCAGGATGCGCCGGCGAATGTGGCAGTGCTGAATAGTAACCTGTTCCTGAGCGGCGAAACCTTCGCCAATCGCGACATCTACATGGAGGCTTTTGGCGAATCCGCTGACGCGATCATTGCCCTTCCGCTGATCCCACAGTGGAACGAAATGCAGTCGGTGATGAGCGCGACGCTTGACGAATACTTCCTCAATGCCATCGATACTCAGACAGCCGTCGAGCAGCTTCAGGCTGATCTGGAGGATCTGCTTCAGTAGTTTCATCTGACTCTTCGTCCGACCGGGAGAGAGTGGGTGACCGCTTTCTCCCGATAGCAGAAGCACGAGAAGATGAGACTCTTGATGTGGTTCTTGCTGATCCCTCTTCTAGCTTTTTCAGGCAACGGACAGGCACAAAACGTGATCACCATCAGCGTGGATACGGCGGACAGCCGCCAGACCCTCGACGGATTCGGCGCATCCGGGGCGTGGTGGGCGCAGGCGGTGGGGCGCTGGAGCGATGACAACCGCCAGCGAGTCGTCGACCTGCTGTTCAACCCGACAACCGGTATTGGTCTCACGATATTTCGCTACAATATTGGCGGCGGAGAGCAGAATCTCGTCGATCCCTGGCGAATGACGGAGACGTTCGAGACCGGACCGAGGCAGTATGACTGGTCGCGCGACGCCAATGCCATGTGGGTTCTTCGTGCGGCGCGCGACGCCGGCGCGACCGACGTCGTCGTCTTCGCCAACAGCCCGCCCGGACGCCTGACGATCAGCGGACGCGCAGCCGGCAACCCTGGCGGCAGCTCAAACCTGACGCCGGAAAACTTCGATGATTTTGCGCAGTACCTCGTGGACATCACCCGCCATCTGATCGAAGACGAGCACATCCCAGTGCGCTGGATCAGCCCGATCAATGAGCCGCAGTGGGATTGGCAGCCTTCGAAAGGACAGGAGGGGGCACACTACACCACCGATGAGATCAAAGGTGTGCTGTTGGCGCTTCAGAGCGCTATCGATGAGTCTGACCTCGACGTTCGGATTTCGACGATAGAAGCGGGCGAGTGGAGCAGCGCCTCGATGTATGCGCGCGTCCTCTTCGAGGAACCGCAGCTGGCACAGGCGCTCGATCATTTCGCCGTGCATTCCTACTGGTCCTCCGCGGCTGAAAAGCAGACCTTTGTCAGGTTCATGGAGCGGCACTATCCGGATGTTCCGCTGTGGATGTCGGAATGGACAGAGATGCGGGAGGGGCGGGATTACGGCATGGATTCGGCGCTGGTCATGGCTAACGTCATCCACGACGACCTTACCATTGGCGAGGTGACCTCATGGCAGTATTGGATCGCTGTCTCGAAGTACAATTTTCGCGATGGGTTGATCTACACCCGCGAATATGGCGAGCGTATTGAACCCACCAAGCGCCTGTGGGTTATGGGGAATTACAGCCGTTTCGTGCGCCCCGGCGCAGTGCGCCTTGCAGCGGCTAGCGATCACGATGCAGTGCGGGCGACTGCCTTTCAGATTCCTGGCACGGAGGCGATTACGCTGGTGGTGATCAACAATAGCCGGGATCCTCAGACTATTGCTCTGGATGGTATCACTGCCGCCGGTCAAATGACCAGCATGTACAGCACCTCCGAGGCGAACGATCTGGCGCAAGTGTACAGCGGCGCAGTCCGGCAGACCTACACGCTGGAAGCCTCCAGCGTGACCACTATCGTGTTCGAAAGTGAGTCAGGAGCATGACTCTATGGCTGCTTCTCAGGCAGGGTTGAAGCAGACGCGCCTCATTACCCGGACCGGAGGATGGCTCAACGCGAGCCGGCGTGAAGCGCTGTGGTTCTATCTGATCATCTCGCCGTGGTTGGTGGGCTTGCTCCTTCTGCTAGCCGGACCAATGCTGTATTCGATCTATCTGAGTTTCACCGACTGGAATCTGTTCAACGCGCCGGAATGGGTAGGCTTTGACAACTACATCCGTCTGTTCACGCGCGATCGCACTTTTGGCTACGCGCTCGGCAATACGTTTTATTACACCTTTTTGTACGTGCCGCTCAATATCGTGCTGTCGCTCGGCATCGCCTATTTGTTGAACAAGCGACTCCCAGGGATTCGCCTTTTTCGCACCGTCATCTACCTGCCTTATGTGGTTCCGGTGGTGGCGACGACGATGGTGTTTCGCTGGGTCTTCGCGCCGGATAACGGCTTGCTGAACAGCTTCCTTGCGCTGTTGGGCATTGACGGTCCGGCATGGCTGCTCACTCCGGAGTGGGTCAAGATTGCGCTGGTGATCATGTCGCTGTGGGGTGTCGGCAGCAGCGTCGTTTTTCTGCTGGCGGGGATGCAGGGCATTCCTGCCGAGCTTTATGAAGCGGCGGCAATCGACGGCGCATCGGAGCGGCAGCACTTCTTTGGCATCACGCTGCCCATGCTCAGCCCGGTCATCTTCTTCAACATGATCATGAGCATCATTGCAAGTTTGCAGACGTTCACCCAGGTCTACATCCTGAATGCTGAGCCTAACACGCCCGGCAATGCCATTGTGATGATCATTCCTTACCTGTTCGACAATGCCTTTCGCTTCAACAAGATGGGGTATGCCTCGGCGATTGCCTGGGTGTTATTCGTGATCATCTTCGCCTTTACACTGCTGGTCATCCGCTCGTCCTCCGCCTGGGTGTTCTACGAGAACGAGATGAAACGATGAACCGCCGCATAGGAACTGCCGAAAAACTCTCGACCTACCTGATCCTGGCGCTCCTCTCAATTGCCATGATCGCGCCGTTCCTGCTGATGCTGTCCATCTCGCTGACCAGCGATACGTCGACAGTGCAGATGGATTTCCAGCTCATTCCGCAGGAATTTCAGTTCGACAACTACATTCGCGTGTTCACCACGCCAAACATCGACCTGGGACGGCACATTCTGAACAGCCTGATCATCGTCGTGGGGTCGATCATCGGGCAGGTGCTGGTGAGTTCGTTCGTGGCTTTTGGTTTTGCCCGGTTCGACGCTCCGGGCAAGAACGTGCTGTTCCTGATTCTGCTCGGAACGATGATGATCCCTGGCGCGGTCACACTGATCCCGCAGTTCGCGCTGTACCGGGCGTTGGGCTGGTTGGGTACGTTCGCGCCGCTGATCGTCCCCAACTTCTTCGGCGGGGCGTTCAACATCTTTCTCATTCGCCAGTTCATCGTGCGCCTGCCTACTGAGCTGGACGAAGCTGCCAAGATCGATGGTGTTGGTCCTGTGGGAACCTTCTGGTTCATTATTTTCCCGCTGATTCGTCCCATCGCCGTCGCTGTAGCGATCCTGACATTCCAGTTCAACTGGTCGTGGTTCCTTGAACCGCTGCTGTATCTGCAAGATGCCGAGTTGATGCCGCTGGCGGTCGCCGCACGTACACTGAGCGCGACAACCAGTGCCGGCGCGACGCCCATGTGGAATCTGGTGATGGTCGCTTCCATGCTGCTGACGGTCCCGATGCTGCTGGTGTTCTTCTTTGGTCAAAAATACGTGTTTGAAGCGAATCTCTCGGGGGGCAGCGCCTCGATCAAGTAGGGATACAAGTTGATGATGCAAAACGATGGTCCGTTTCAATGCCTCACTCGGCTGAGAGGTGATTCAAGCCGCTTGCTCGATGGTCTCCCGCAGGTCGTAATGATCGTTTCAATGCCTCACTCGGCTGAGAGGTGATTCAAGCAATGCGCTCGCCGCAGTTTGTCTGCCCGAGTGGGTGTTTCAATGCCTCACTCGGCTGAGAGGTGATTCAAGCCCAGAAGGCGGGCAGCAGGATGTCAGCGCCAGCGGAGTTTCAATGCCTCACTCGGCGGAGAGACGATTCAAGCGCGACGCGCCAATACAAGCGAGGGCAGTCGGCATATGTTTCAATGCCTCACTCGGCTGAGAGACGATTCAAGCCCGTCGCGCCGCAGTCGCGTCAGTTCCTCATCCTGCGTTTCAATGCCTCACTCGGCTGAGAGACGATTCAAGCTGGACGGCGGGGGAGATGGGCACGGGATCGATATTGGTTTCAATGCCTCACTCGGCTGAGAGACGATTCAAGCAGAGGCGTTCGCGTCGGGACGGTACACGGCGGACGGGTTTCAATGCCTCACTCGGCTGAGAGACGATT
>JAEURA010000157.1 GCA_016789005.1 Anaerolineae bacterium | reverse complement strand
GGGCGGGGCGAGAGACCGTGTTCGCCGGCGGAGTGCTCTGCGCGATGGGCTGCACCGGCGGGCGGGCAGGCGCAGCTGGCTGAGGCTGAGCAGGGGGCGCGCTCTGTCCCGCGCCGGCGGGATGGCTGCTGCCGGGGATGCGCAGATTGGCGCGAATCTCGGCGTGGCGTCCGATCACGCGGGCGAACGGGTCGCGCGGGATGAACAGGACCACCGCACTTTCCACGATGCGCAGCGATACCGTCTCCAGCCGCGCCTCGTAGAGCGATGCTTCGTTGAGGAACTGCCCCCCGCCGACGGCGGCGATCTGCTCTTCGAAGCCGTCGCCGCGCCGCCGCGTCAGCAGCCCGCGCCCGGAGACGAAGACGATCATCCCGGTCGAAGGCTGCCCCTCTTGCAGCGCCAATGTGCCCGGCTCCAGCCGGTGAACCTGGACGATCTCGGCGATCAGGCTCACCTGCGGCTGAGTCAGCCGCGCAAACAGCGGAAGATTCTTCAGATGGGAGATCAGAAAAGGATCACTCATGCTCGACAGACCTGCTCGACCGGCGGGATCATACCCACATTGTACCGGAATCGGCGGTGGACAGGCATCTGAGGATGCAGTCCGCCGGGTTGCCGGGCTTCGTGCGCCGCTCGACTCTAGAGCCTGTCTGAAAATTGCCCTTGGTAGGGGCGCGTCGCGACGCGCCCGCCGTAACCGTGTCGATCTTTCAGCAGCGCGGGGGGCGCGCGAGCCGCCCCTACGAGAGCGTTGTTGAATTATCAGATACGCTCTAAGCCTTGTCTCGTATCTTCTCAACGGACGAGCCGCCGGCTCGCCCCTACGGGTTGGCGGTCGTAGGGGAGACCCGGCGGGTCTCCCGTTCGTGGATTTCTTTCAAGATTCCGCTTAGAGCGTGTTATGAACTTCTGCGGCAGGAGTTCCCCTCACCCCAAGGCGAGCCTTGCTCGCACCCCCTCTCCCACGCGCGCGGGGCGAGGGGACCTGACTCCCCCTTCTCCCCGTTTTGTGGGAGAAGGGGGCTGAGGGGTTGAGGGGAGAAAAGTTCATCCCAGGCTCTAGGCGAACTGCGGCATGACTTCGGCGGCGAACCGCTGAAGCATGGTGTGATCGACCGCCACACGCGGGAAATAGGTGATGACGTAGTTCGCCCCGGCGTCCACCAACTGCCCGATTCGCTCCGTCACCTGTGCCGCCGTGCCGACGAACGTCCCCTTGCTAAATTCCTCGTAGCTGGCGTTCCCGCGCGCCCGCCCCGTCGCCGCCGCCGGGTCTGCGCCGTCTTCCAGCAGGAAGAGATTCAGGCTGGTGCTGCGGTCGAGGCTGTTCAGGTCGCGCCCGAGCGTCTCGCAGTGCCCGCGCAGCACGCTGAGCTTCTGGCGAAACTGCGCCGGGTCGCCGCCGCCGAAGTTGCAGCCGTTCGCCCACTGCGCCACCAGCTTGAGGGTGATCTTCTCGCCGCCGCCGCCCAACCACAGCGGCACGTGCGGCTTCTGTACCCCCTTCGGCTCATTGATCGCGCCGTCGATGGTGTAGTATCTGCCGCGAAAGCTGGCTTTCTCTTCCGTCCACATGCGGACGACGATCTCCACCGACTCACGGAAGGCGCGCATGCGGTCGGCAGTCTCTGGAAAGCCATAGCCATAGGCGCGCCACTCGTGTTCGTACCAGCCTGCCCCCAAGCCGCAGATGGCGCGCCCGTGACTCATCACATCGACGGTCGAGGCGAGCTTGGCGAGCATCGCCGGGTTGCGATAGCCGTTGCAGGTGACCATCTGCCCGATGCGGATGCGCTGTGTGTCGCGCGCCAGCCCGGCGGTGATCGTCCAGGCTTCGAAGGTCGTCTCGATCTCCGGCGTCGGGACGGTATGGAAGTGATCATAGACCCAGATCGAATCGTAGCCTGCCGCTTCTGCCGCCAGCCCGACGCGGGTCATGGCTTCGTACTGTTCGATGGGATCATCGATTTCCACCAGGTCCATGCGCCATCCCTGGGGCACGAAGGTTCCGAATTTCACCGCCATTGCCAACTCCTGCTCCGAAGATATTCCCGTCTCAATCACTTCAGTATAACATTTGAGGGCAGCGCGCCGCCGCACTGGCGTCGTGTGTACAGGGTTCCCGCACGCCTGCGCTGCATTTCGACGCGCAGACTATGGATCAGCTAAGGATTGTCGTCCATGCAACGACTGAGACACGCTTTTCAGCAGTTTTCCTGGCTTTACATCGACCTGAAGAAGATCAATCGCCGCAGCCCCTGGCGATGGCTCACCTGCTGGTTTTCGGCGGTGGCAATGGCAGTGATTCAATACCGGCTGATGCGCTTTGGATACCTGCTGCTGGGGCGCGGCTATGCCGTCTTTCACGCGGTCACTCTGCCCCTGCGTTTTCTCTTTCGCCCCTGGTTTGCCACCCACTGCGAGATTCACTACGAAGCGGATATCGGTCCAGGGCTTCGCGTCCTGCACTCGTCGCTGGGGGTGGTGATCTCGGCGCGCACCACCGCCGGCAGCAACCTCATTCTCACCGGGGGAAACTGCATCGGCATTCAGGAGAAACGAGGGGGAGATCTGGCGCGCATCGAACTGGGGAACGACGTATATCTCTCGGCGAACGCCTCGATCATCGGACCGCTGCGTGTCGGCAATCGAGTCACGCTGGGGGCGGGGGCAGTATTGGTGAAAGATGCGCCCGATCATCAGGTGATGGTCGGCGTCCCGGCGCGCCCTCTGGGCGGGCAGCCGGCGGCTGAATGAGCCTGCTGCCGGCTCACTGGGCGATGGCGCTGCGGATCACATCGATGTAGCGGTCAAGCTCCGCCATCAGCGAGGCGCGCGTCTCCGAATCCAGCAGGCTGAAGAGATGCCGCAGCTGTTCGAACAAGCGCTGCTGCACCGCCAGAAAGCGCTCACGCCCCGCGTCGGTGAGCACGACATTCACCGACCGCTTGTCTTCCAGCTGCTTGATGCGCATGACCAGCGGCGGATCGGACGCTTCCATGCGCCCGACCAGCCCGGTCATGGTGGGATTGGTCAGCCCGTGCAGGCGAGCGATCTCGCCGATGGGGCAGCTTCCTCCGTGTTCGATGAGGGTTTTGAGAACGTAGAACTGCGGTGTGGTCAGCCCATGCTGAGCGAGCTGTCCGGCGATGTGTTTTTCGGCGTCCAGCACAAGCTGGAACAGCATCGTCCACAGCCGCTCGACATCGGCAGCCAGCGCTGTCGTGTCGCTATTCGCCGATGGCATCCCACACTTCCAACTTTCCGCGTACCCGGCGTATGACCTCGTCGGTGATGTCGGTGGTGCTCGCCTGCCCGCCCAGGTCGGGCGTGCGGACGCCGTCGCTCACAGCTTCCATGACCGATTCGTAGATCGCCCGGCTGGCGCGGGAGGCGTTTTCCTGCTTCATGTAGCGCAGCAGCGCCGCCCCGGCGAGGATCATCGCCATGGGGTTGGCGATGTTCTTGCCTTCCAGGCTCGGCGCAGTGCCGTGCGGCGCTTCGGTGAGGACGGTCTGCACCTCGAAATCGTCGTTCATCGACAGGATGACCGATTCTGCCCCGGCGATGCTGCCGAACATCTTCAGCACCAGGTCGCTCAGGCTGTCGCCGTCGCGGTTGAGGGCGGGGATGACCAGCGGTTCGCCGGTCGTCTCCAGCAGCAGGGCGTAGGTCGCATCGATCAGCTGCGGGTCATAGCGCACATCGGGGTAGCGCACCGCCGCCGCGTCCATCTCTTCCTTGAAGATGCCTTCGTAAACGGCGCTGACGGTGTATTTGGGTCCGCCGAAGACCTTCGAGCCGGTGCGGCGCGCGTAGCGGAAAGTGAATTCGGCGACGGCGCGGCAGATGCGCCGGGAAAGGCGGCGTGTGCTGTAAGAGACCTCGTCCAAGCCGCTGCCTTCGCGCCATTCCTTCGCGCCGTAGGCGTCTTCGACCGCCATGCGCACGACCGAGATGGGCGCGTAGACGCCCGCCAGCGGACGCACCGACGGGATGCGCCGCCCGGTGCGCAGGATGACCTGTCCGTTGATCAGCTCGCGCAGCAGGGCGTTCGGGCTGCCGACA
>JAEURA010000125.1 GCA_016789005.1 Anaerolineae bacterium | reverse complement strand
GCTCCATGAAGCCGGCAATCGCTGCCGCAAACCCGTCCAGCCGTGCGATCAGTTGTTCCATAGCGCTGCTTGAACCCTATTTCTCGGCTTCGTCGTCGAAGAGGCTCTCGACGAAGTATTCGGGCTGAAATAAGACCAGGTCGTCCATTTTCTCGCCGAGTCCAACATAGTGAATCGGCAGACCAAGATCGTGATTGATGGCGAAGATCATGCCGCCCTTGGCGGTGCTGTCCAGCTTGGTGACGATCACGCCGGTGATTTCGACCATCTCGCGGAATTTCTGCGCCTGCTGCAAGGCATTCTGCCCCGTCGTGCCGTCCAGGACTAGCAGCGTCTCATGGGGCGCTTCGGGCACGATCTTGCCGGAGACCTGGCGGATTTTCGCCAGCTCGCCCATCAGGTTGAAGTTTGTGTGCAGCCGCCCCGCCGTATCGACGATCAGCACGTCGAACCCGCGCGCCTTGGCAGCCGCCGTCGCATCGTAAACCACCGCCGCCGGGTCGCTCCCCGGCTTGTTGGCGACGACCGGCACATTCACCCGTTCGCCCCATTTCTGAAGCTGGTCGATGGCAGCCGCGCGGAAGGTATCGCCCGCCGCCAGCATGACCTTACGCTGGTTGACGTTGCGCAGACGGTGCGCCAGCTTGCCAATGGTCGTCGTCTTGCCGCTGCCGTTGACCCCGACGATCAGAATGATCGACAGTTCACGCCCGCTGATGTTCATCGCCGGCGGCAGGCGCAGCGAGTCCTTCAGGACGGTCTTCAGCAGCTTGCGTAGTTCGGTCGCCTTCTTGACGTTTTCCTTGCGCGCGCGATTTCGAGTCTCCGTCAGGATCGCCTGCGTGGTGGGCACGCCAAGGTCCGCCTGAATGAGCAGCGCTTCAAGATCGTCCCAGGTATCATCGTCGATGACATCGGGTCCGCTGAGAAGCTGCCCTATGCGTCCAAAAAAGGACTGGCGAGTCTTCGACAATCCGTCTCGAAAAATGCCCACTTCACCGCTCCAAATCGGGGGAAAACACCGGGTCAGTATACACCCCGCCGGGGGTCAAGACAAGACGAGCGTCCGCGCGACGCCAAGCGCATGCTTGATCTGCCGTCGCTTTTTGTTTCTAATCTCACCCATCAATGGCACGGGCAGGAGCAAGGTGATCGTGGCGGACGAATTGACCCATATCGACGCTGCCGGGCGGGCGCAGATGGTCGATGTCGGCGGAAAGCCGGACAGCGAGCGGACGGCGTCGGCGCGGGGCGCAGTGTACATGAAGCCGGAAACGCTGGCTTTGATCCGCGACGGCGCGATCAAGAAAGGTGACGTGCTGACCGTCGCCCGCATCGCCGGGATCATGGCTGCCAAGCGCACCGCCGAAATCATCCCACTCTGCCACCCCATCCCGCTCACACACATCGCCGTAGAGATCGCCCTCGACGAAGACGCCGACGCGGTGCGCATCAGCGCGACCACCAGGACGACCGGCAAGACGGGCGTAGAGATGGAAGCGCTGACCGCCGTCTCTGCCGCCGCCCTGACGGTGTATGATATGGCGAAAGCCGTGGACCGTTCCATGCGCATCGGCGACATCGAGCTGGTCGAGAAACGCGGTGGGGTGCACGGTGACTACCGCAAAGAGTCGTGAATGCGCTTCCGCCTGATCTGAGGGGCTGCCTGCCATGAACGTGAAGATTCTGCTGTTTGCGACGCTCAAGGATCGTGCCGGCGTCAAAACCTTCGACCTCACCCTTCCGGGTGGCGAGGCGACGGTCGCCGCCGTGCGCCAGGCGGTCGCCGCGCGCTACCCGGCAGTCGCCAGACACCTGGAAACGGCAATCGCCGCGCTCAACGAGGAGTTCGCGGCTCCAGAAGTGATGGCGAAGGATGGCGATACCGTCGCCTTTTTCCCGCCGGTGAGCGGCGGCAGCGGTGAATCGCCGGCACATCCGGAGATTTTCCTCCTGCCGGATGCGCCTTACAGCATCGATGCCATCATCGCCGCCATCACCATCCCCGCGACGGGCGCGGTCTGCGTCTTCAGCGGTACGGTGCGCGGCGAGACGGCATCCGCCGGGGAAGCGCAGCAGACCTTGCGCCTGGAGTACGAAGCCTACGCGCCGATGGCGCTGGCGAAGATGCGGCAGGTCGCTCAGGAAATCCGCGCGCAGTGGAGCGGCGTCCAGGGCATCGCCATCGTCCAGCGCATCGGCGTGCTGGAAGTCGGTCAGAACACGGTGCTGATCGCCTGTTCGTCGGCGCACCGTGACGGCGGATGCTTCGAAGCCGCGCGTTACGGGATCGACCGCCTGAAGGAGATCGTGCCGGTCTGGAAGAAGGATGTGCGTCCTGACGGAAGCGCCTGGATCGAGGGGGAATACTATCCGACCCCGCAGGATTGAAGCCAAGTTGCGTTATACTCCGGTCATGCGCGACGCGCACATGTGGAGGAATGGGTGAATGACACGCCGAGTGGTTGTGACGGGTTACGGGGTGATCTCTCCCCTGGGACAAAGCGCTGCTCAAACGTGGGAGAATCTCAAGGCGGGCGTTTGCGGGGTGAGCGCCCTCACCCGCTTTGATTCGTCAACTTCGCAGGTGAAGATCGCCGCCGAAGTTCGCGACTGGGACGCTTCAAAGTTCATGTCTCCAAAAGATGCCCGGCGGCGCGATCTGAATGAGCAGTTCGGTGCCGCAGCAGCCAAGATGGCGGTCGAACACGCCGGCATGATCGTCGACGATTCGAACCGCATGCGCACCGGCGTCATCATCGGGTCGGCGGTCGGCGGCATCGGCAGCTATTGGGCGGAAGCGCGGAAGGTCTTTGAGACCAGCGATCTGCGGTCGGTGACGCCGTTTGGCATCCCCATGCTGCTGGTCAACGGCGCGAGCGACATCGTGAGCATCGACCTGGGCGCGCAGGGACCTTCTTATACGCCTATCTCCGCCTGCGCGACCGGCGCGGACTGCATCGGTCACGCTTATGATCTGATCCGTTTCGGCAAGATCGATCAGGCGGTCGCCGGCGGATGCGAAGCGCCGATCATTCCCATCGGCATCGCCGCCTTTGATCGCACCGGCGCCTGCTCGCGCATGAACGACAACCCGCACGGGGCAGTGCGACCGTTCAGCAAGGATCGCGCCGGGTTGGTATTCGGTGAGGGCGCGGGGGTTCTGATCCTGGAGGAACTGGAACGCGCCATGGCGCGCGGTGCGACCATCCATGCCGAGATGGTCGGCTATGGATGCACGTCAGATGCCTTCCACATCACCGCGCCGGAGCCGGAAGGCATGGGGGCGAGCAACGCCATCCAGCAGGCGCTCGACGATGCCGGCATGCTGCCGGAACAGATTCACTACATCAACGCGCACGGCACGGCGACCTCGCTGAACGATGTCATGGAGACCAAGGCGGTCAAGCGCATCTTCGGCGAACACGCCTACCGGGTACCGATCAGTTCCACAAAGAGCATGACCGGTCACGGCATGGGCGCGACCGCCGGCATGGAGGTCATCTTCAGCATCATGGCGATGCGCGACTGTATTGCGCCGCCGACCATCAACCTGGAAGAGCCAGACCCCGAATGCGACCTGGATTACGTGCCGAACCAGGCGCGCGAGATGCAGATGGACTGCGTCATGTCCAACAGCTTTGGGTTTGGCGGACACAACGTTTCGCTGATCATCAAGAGGTTCAATGGCTAAACAGCAGCCTATAAGTGCGCGGCATGCTGTCCTGCCGGCAGCGCACGTCGATCCGTCCAGCAGCCAGGAAGACGACGCGGCGGCTGAATTCATGCGCAGCAGTGCCCTGTCCTTCCGAGATCAGGCGCTGCTGCGGCAGGCGCTCACCCATCCGTCGTACCGCAATGAGCATCCAGAGGCGAACGCCGACAACGAGCGCCTGGAATTCCTGGGCGACGCCGTCATCGACTTCATCGCCGGTGAGCTGCTTTACCTGCGCAGCCCCGCCATGTCGGAAGGCGATCTGACTCGACTGCGCGCTTCGCTGGTCAGGACGGACTCGCTGGCGGAGATCGGGATGCGCATCGGGGTAAGCCGGGCGCTGCGCATGGGCAAAGGCGAGGAGGCAAGCGGCGGACGCCAGCGCGGCAACAACATATGCGCCGCCTTCGAGGCGGTCATCGGAGCGCTCTATCTGGATCGCGGCATGGAGGCGGCGCGCGACTTCGTGCAGCCCCTGCTTATCGAGCGCCTGGAAGTGGTCGAAGCCGCCGCCCTCGACCGCGACGCCCGCAGCAGCCTTCAGGAAATCGCCCAGGCGCGCCTGGGGCAGACGCCGCGTTACGAGGTGGTCGGGCAGACCGGTCCTGATCACGACAAGGAGTGGACGGTGATCGTCCGCATCGGCGAGATGGTCGCCGGGCGGGGAGTGGGCAAAAGCAAACAGGCGGCGAGCCAGGCGGCGGCGAGCGACGCGCTGGAGCGCATGGCAGATGACGAAGCTCGGTAGAGTTTCGCTCAGACCGGGCTATTCAGGGCAAACGCATCAAATATCCCGATGGGGTCACAACGGACATGATGGGTCTGGTAGGGGCGGTTCGTGAACCGCCCGCGATTTCGGGCGCATCGCGATGCGCCCCTACGACGCGTTCTGGCTGCTTATGAGCCAACAAC
>JAEURA010000123.1 GCA_016789005.1 Anaerolineae bacterium | reverse complement strand
TTTTCCGTTGTCTACCACCAGCGTTTGCGGTAAGCGCCCCAACCGCGACACCATTTCGCGCAGCACCAGCATACAGGTGCGGTAGCTGGGCTGGTCATCCAGTGTCAGGACGACCGCCAGCAGACGACGACTGTAAGCATCTACCGCGAAGGTCGCCCACGGACGCCCCAACATTTGTCCGGTGTGTGCATGGCGCAGTTGGATGTCTAGCAGCGTGTGGTCGAGATGCACAATCTGCCAGACGCGCTCACCATGCTTTGGCGTGGTTGGCTCAAGAACCCAGTAGCGTTTCTGAATCTGGTGAGCAGCTCGCTTCCCCTGTCGCTTGTACACCTGCACTTCCTGTGGACGCTGCCTGACTGCTTTGCCAAACGTCTTCAGGCTGGCAGGCGTAATGCCTTCACTCTCGCACGCTTGGCGGTAAGCAACCCATACAGAGGCGGCATGGGGTTGACGCGCGGTTTCGTAGTCTTGGTCGATGTAGTGTTGCAGCATCTCCCAGGCGGTGTCGGAGAGTTTACGTTCACGGTTGCCTCGCTTATGGATGTGTGGCAGCAGTCCCATGTAGCCACTGCCCTCGTACAGCTGCGCTTCACGAAACGCACGACGCCAGCGACGCACCGTGCGTATATCCTTCGCCTCTCCCAGAACGGGCGCAACCTCATCCAATTTCCATGCCTGTTCCAGCGTCATCCCGGAATCCAGCGCTTGTAGAACCCGCAGTCGTGCGTTGGCAATGGCGTAGTCTTTTTCGCTAGCAGTGAGCCAATGGACGGGGTATTCAGTTGAACCAGCTCCCAGAGACGCTGGTTTCGTCAGGCTGACCTGCTGGTGTGCTTCTGCAGCGGTGCGACTGGTGTACACCTGCACACGCTCGGGGTTAACCAGACGCTCAGACGCTAAATCTACATAGAGCTGACGCTGAGCAATGAGCAAATACACCGCGTCTGCGGACTGCTCATGCAGCAGGGCTGCCAGCGTTATTCCCTGCTGCAAACGGACCTTTTCAACCAGCGTGAGGCAATGAGCTGGACTGGGAATAACGACTGCTGCTAGATATTCGTGCAGAAACTCCAGATTGCTGAACAACGTCCAGTCCACTTCCGCGTTGGAACGCATCCGGTAGTACAAACCGAAGTCAGCGGCATATGCCTCACCGGGTGGACAGCGCCATTGTCCCGTCTCATCCCTTTGGTAGCGCGCTGGCTGCTTTTGCGCCAACTGCGCCAACTCATCCTCGGTCTTCCACTCCTCCCATCCGGCTGCCTTTTCTCGAATGACAAAGAAATCTGGCGTGTGCCAGGCAGTGACTGCACGTCCACTGACCGCGCTGTATTTCAATGCAATGGCGTCGGGTTGGTCGTAGAACTCCAGTACATGTGCTTCGCTCTCCAGTTCGAGCAGGTGGTCATACTCGTAGAAAATGCGAATGCCTGGTTTTTCGGCGGTTCGGCTTTCACTTTGGATGGTCACACCCATCTTGTGACTGGGCAGGCGAGCGCTTACGTTGCCCCGCCCACCCGTTACATTTCTTGACGGCTGGGACATCCGAATTCGTTGAATGAGCCTGGTCGTTCGTAAGTCGCAACCGGCGATGCGACACCAGACCTCGAAAGCGGCTTCATCTTTAAACGTCATTCCTCATTCCTTTGCTCTAAAAGGGACTGGCAGCATTTGTGCTGCGTATCTGTCGAGCATACGTGCAGGAAAAAGGAATGTCAGCGGGGGTAAGTCAACGAGGAGTTACGCTTACAACACGAATGGAATCATAATGTGTCCGCTGTGATTTGGAAGCATAACGTGTCCAAACGGACATTTTATGCTTCAAGTTACACCGAACGGAACGCCGACCATGCCGGTCAGCCTTTGCGGCCCGGCTGAGGGAGGAATTCGACCAGCTGCGTGCCGTCCTCCAGCGTCGTCTCGCGGACGGTGGCGTGGCTGACCTCCGGGAAGCTGCGGGCGAGGATCGGCTTCACGGCGTCGAGCGACATGCCGGCGGTCGAGGCATCCTCGACAATCCGCGTTGCGCCGATCTTGAAGATACGGGTGGGCTGCGTCGTGTGGTGCTCGGTCATTTCGTTGCTCCTCTCGTAGGCTGTGCTATCATCTGAGATGTTGGGATGCGAGTGAAAGATCATCACGGCATGAGCAAACTCCTGGAAAGGGCATTCGAGGAACTCTCCAAGCTGCCGGAAGACCAGCAGGAGAACATGGCGCAGTGGATTCTGGATGAACTGGAAGACGACCTGCGCTGGGACCAGGCGTTCGCCCGTTCGCTGCCTCAGTTGGAAAAGCTGGGCAGGAAGGCGCTGGAGGATTATCGTGCCGGAAGGACGCAGGAACTCCATCCGGACGAGCTGGAATGAGATCGCTGATCAACGAGGATTTTCTGAAGGCGTACCGGCGTCTGCCGAAGGAAGTCCGCGAACAGGCGCGCAAAGCCTATCAGCAATTCAAGCAGAACCCGCAGCACCCCGGTCTGAATTTCAAGTCCATTCATCCAAGCCAGCCCTTCTACTCGGCGCGGATTGGCCGGGGGTATCGGACCGTGGGAATTCTCGATGAGGAAGTCATCATCTGGTTCTGGATCGGCTCGCACGCCGACTACGATAAGCTTATCTCCTCGCTCTGACCCAACTCGTCCCCAACCTGCACGAAATCCTCCAGCGTGAACAGCGACAGCTCGCGCTCGGTCAGCGGCTTGAGCTTCCGCACCAGTGCATACACGTCGTCGATGCGAATTGGCGACTCGCCGTCCCACAGTTTGCCGTCAATCAGCTTCCCGGCGATCAGCACCACCTGGCGGTAAGCCGCGGCGTCGATCTCTCCGCCGACCAGCTTGAGGTGGCTGATCTTGACCGCCTTCGTCCCTTTCCTGAGCGGCACGTCGATCGTCGGCTCGGCGGGCGGCGGTGGGGTCTTCGGCTCCGGACTGGCCGATGACGCGGGCTTCGGCGGATCGGGCAGCGCCGGCGGGTCGGCCTCCAGCGCGTTCAGAGCGTCGAGCGCGTGGCGGATGCCCTCGACCAGATCGAGCGGGCCGGTGTAGGTGAACTGGAACACCTTGCCCAGGTCGCCGCGCTGCGCGACCAGCGCGCCGGTCTTGCGCTCACCCTGCTCCTCGTTGAGCGTCAGGGTGAGGATGGTTGGAGTGGATTTTGGTTTTGTGGCAGACACGATGTTTCCCCTTCCTTTAGTTGTCGCAAGAGAGAACAAACGCTGGTTCGTTGTACAGCTGATACGCGCGTAGAATGGATCTGACGAGAACCATGTGAGAGGCGGACCGACATGTTGTCACCTATTCTGGCCTGCGTCAGTGTGTCCCAGGCCATCGACTACTACGTGGAAAAGCTGGGCTTTGAGCAGGCATGGACGATGCCGCCAAACGAAGCTGGATTCATTGAGTTTGCCTGTGTCAGGCTTGGCGATGCGGAGATCCTTCTCGGAATTACGGAGGGCTTCGTTGCGCCGAATGCGCTGGCGTTTCGCGGCACGGGCATACAGATCTACATCAACCTGCCTGACACGCTGAACATCGAAACGCTGTATGCGACTGCTCAGGCGAGTGGCGCTGTGATCACACGAGAACTGCAGACGCGAGACTGGGGCGAACGCTCGTATAACGTCAAGGACGCGGACGGATACAATCTCATGATTGCGCAGTCCCCGCCCAAAAGTGAGTAATGGGAATAATCATTTGAGTACGCGAGGTGAGTGACTTCTACTGCGACGAGGTATTGAGCGGCAGAACGCCGGTGAGCGGGTACACGAGACGGCCAACGTATTGGCGTTTCGGCACACCCGCCCGGCATATCCGGTGCACATCGTGGTGATCCCCAAGCGGCACATCTCCTCGCTGCTGGACATCACGCCGGAGGACGAACCGCTGCTGCTGGAGCTGTTGGCGGGGCTGCGGTTTGGGCGAGGACAGTTCGGACACTACCGGCGGATTCGCTTCGACGGTGGCGAAGGCATTAAGGGCGTCGGCGATGTTCTCGCTCAAATCAGCGATGCGGGTGTAGGTGAACTGATGCAGCCGGGCGAGATCGCCGCGCTGAACGAGTAGCGTACCGCTGTGCGTAGCACCCTCGTTTTCGGGCAGTGTAAGCGTGATGACCGTCGGTTGCTTCTGAGTGGATTTCTTGGACATGACATGTTCCTTTCATGGAATCAACGGGTGAGTATTCGACTTGAAAACTCACGCAAGTCAGTTGATCTGATATATTTCCTTATAGACCCAACGGTTAAGTAACTAGGGGGGGTATGAACGATATTCGGCGTGTCATGTTAATGGTTGCGGCGCTACACAAGCTCGGCTATGAGCGAATCCGGCTTGCTCCCGCGATGTCGCCATCTGGAATGCACTGGCGAGGGAACGTCACGAGTATCCAGAACATTTTGAGAACTCATGGAGCTGCTATCCAAAACTACAGCGAAGATCTCGTTGCACGTCACTCTACTGGACAGGGTCCTCAAGTCTACGGCTGGGCCGATGCAGAGACTGATTCTCCGGATCAACTTGCGCACAAATTCATTGAACGTTTTCCATTGATTGCAGTCAGTGGGCAGGGAAGCGATCCTGCTTATGTTGATTGGTATCGAGACATGCTTGCAGCAACAGAGCCTGACGGGTTCATTTACGCCTTTGCTGATTGGGAAGTACCTGACGATCAGATGCCAACACTAAATGTTTCGGAATTGATTGTTATCCCGATGCCGCCCCCAGGCGAAGCAGATGGTTGAGAACCTGGGTGATGACAGCGTGCTGTACAAATGGCTGGAAAGTGGAGAAAATAAACTGCGTAAGGCGAGTTGAAACACGAGTTGCGGAACCGAGTATCACCTCCTTTCGTGTCATACCGTTGTGATCGGACGGGCTCACATTCAACGCGGCGCACAAGTCTTTGAGCAGCAGCATGCCGCAGACGTGGCGAAAGCCGTACCCGGCCCTCGCGCGGTGGGCTTTGGCGTTGTGGCGGACACGATCTATCCTTTCTGCTTGAGTGCGGAAGGCTACACGCCTAACCGTCAACTTCTGATTTCGTCTGCACATCAGGTTCGCCGACCCGCTGCACGAAACCCTCCAGCGTGAACAGCGACAGCTCGCGCTCAGTCAGTGGCTTGAGCTTCCGCGCTAGGGCGTACACATCGTCGATGCGGATCGGCGACTCCCCGTCCCACAGATCACCGTCGATCAGCTTGCCGGCTAGCAGCACCGCCTGACGGTAGGCGGCGGCATCGGTCTCTCCGCCGACCAGCTTGAGTTGGCTGATCTTGACTGCCTTCGTCCCCTTCCGGAGCGGTACGTCAATCGTCGGCTCGGCGGGCGGCGGAGGGGTCTTCGGTTCCAGTCTGGCGGATGGCTTTGGCTTTGGCGGATCAGGCAGCGCCGGCGGGTCGGCTTCCAGCACGTTCAGGGCGTCGAGCGCATGGCGGATGCCCTCGACCAGATCGAGCGGGCCGGTGTAGGTGAACTGGAACACCTTGCCCAGGTCGCCTCGCTGTGCGACCAGTGCGCCGGTCTTGCGGTCACCCGGTTCCTCGTTGAGCGTGAGGGTGAGGATGGTCGGGGTAGGTACTTGGGTGGTTGCTGGCATGGCATATCCTTTCGCAAATTCCTTGAGCACGGTATTCAGAAATCTCTTGAAATTAGTCCGCATCCACATTCAGGAAACTGGACGTGTACTACGCTCGCATGAATTCCTCAGCGTTTGACCGCAAATTCGCTTTTGTTTCTGGCTATACTTGTTCACACGTACAGACGCTATGGGTTTGTTGACACTATGAAGCACCATGTGTTCTTGAGCTATAGCCGAGGGGACATCGAGCTTATGCGCAAGATTCGGGATGTCCTGCAAGCTGCGCAATTCACTGTTTGGACAGACGAAAACATTGAGGTTGGTACACGCTCATGGATGACAGCGATCGAGGAGGCCATAGAAAACGCAGGTTGTCTGGTCTGTGTTCTGTCTCCTGATTCCAAGAAATCACAATGGGTAATGGAGGAAGTTCACCACGCGGAACTGCACAAGAAACCAATATACATGATACTGGCTCGTGGAGGGGAACAATCTTCTGTACCCTTTGGCTTCACAACAACTCAGTGGATCGATTTGAGAGAGAGCGTAGACTATTCCGTTGATATGCAAGGTCTGATTCAGTCGGTCCGCGCCCGCTTCCAGGCTGTTCAGGTGGAGCCCACTCCAGCCACACCGATCCCGCCGAAACAGCAATCAAGCGCCAGCTTGCAGTTGGCAACAGTGGAGTCTCAGAAAGAATCCGCTCGTCTCCAGGTGGTTTTGAGCGAGCTAACTGAAGGTGTTATGGTTTTTGATGGCACTGGTCGAATAGTCTTGATGAACCCAAGCGCCCGCCACATCTGGGGCTCAAACAAGGGATTCTGGGAAAGCGAGACAGCTAAAGATATTGGACAAATCCTCAAAGCGTATGGCTCGCTTCTTGATCGGGAAGCCGAACAACGCCTCCTAAACTTGCCACGCAGCTTCAAGTTTGGAGATCGCGTTTTTGCTCAGCAGGTCATCCCGCTTGCTCATCACAACGGAACCCTAGGTTACATCATAGTGTTGTCGGATATTTCTCTTGAAGCGAACCAAGAAGCGGTTCAAACAGAAATATCGAACCTTCGGAATGAGATCGATGAACTAAGGAAATTGGTCACCCAGATGTTGGCCCGCACAACGTAGCTCGAATTGCCCTTGATGGAAACTGACTTCTACTGCGACGAGGTGTTGAGCGGCAAGACGCCGGTCGAGCGGGTGCACGAGACGGCCAACGTACTGGCGTTTCGGCACACCCGCCCGGCGTATCCGGTCCACATCGTGGTGATCCCCAAGCGGCACATTCCCTCGCTGCTGGACATCACGCCGGAGGACGAACCCCTGCTCCTGGAGCTGCTGGCGGTGATCCGCACGGTGGCGGCGCAGGTGCTGGCGGAGCACGGCGCGTGCCGGGTGGTGACGAACCTCGGCGCTTACCAGGAGTCGAAGCACCTGCACTGGCATGTGGTCTCGGGAGAACAGATTCGGTACGAGACAAGAGACGACGAGGGGTAACGATGTGGAGCAGCGTGAACTGTATCGACCAGTTGGTCTCTTCGAGCTTGAACTCATCGCCGAAAGTGGTTACACCGCCTTTCCCCCGAGACTGGCGCATCAACCGATCTTCTATCCGGTACTCAACATGGACTACGCCCGACAGATTGCGCGCGACTGGAATACCCGAGATGCCGCGTCAGGCTACATGGGCGCCGTGACCGCGTTTGCCGTCGATCCGGATTATCTCGCGCAGTTCGACGAGCAGCTTGTCGGCGCTGCTGAACATCGCGAGCTTTGGATACCCGCCGAACAGCTTGCCGTGTTCAACGCACACCTTCGCGGCAAGATCAGGGTAATTGAAGTCTTCTACGGGGACGAATTTGCCGGTGATAGGCAATGGTAGGCAAACGGTTGGAAAGGCTCAGAACAGCGCCATCTGCTGCGCCGGCGCGTCCTCCAACGCCGGCGGGAGCGGCTCCAAGCGGCGGAAGGGAATGATCTTGCCGCCGGCCGGGCGGGAGGGAGGCGGCTCGACCACGTGGAGCGTCGGCGCAGGTAGCGCTTCGCGCCGCTGGATGGCCAGCAGCCGCCCAGCCACTTCTTCCTCGCAGCCGGGGAAGACGACCCGGTTATCGCGCAGCCACTCGCACAGCCGGTCCGGCTCGGCGGTCAGCAGCAATGTCAGCGCCACCCGCAGCGCGGCGAACCGGTCCGCGTCGTGGATCAGGTGCACCGTCTCCAGGTAGGCGGTCAGGGCATCGGGCTGTGCCTCTACCGCCGCTGAAGCCACGATCCGCTCCACCGTCGCGCCAAGTTCCCGCTCGGCGAAGACCAGCAGCGGGTCGGCCTCCGGCATGGGCATCTCCTCGGCAGCCTCCAGCACCTCCGCCTCGACGTTCCAGAAAGCCGCGTCCTCGGCGTCGATGGCGCTCGTCTTCGCCTCCGCCTTGAACAACTGTGACGGGTCCAGCAGCGTCTCGTCCCGCCCAATCGCCTCCAGCAGCGCGGCTTCGAAACCGCCTTCGCCTTCAGTCAGCGCATCCAGCCCCGTCAGCCCGATCTCGCCGGTCAGCAGCTTGGCCGCCCGCTGCTTGCGGCTCATCAGCTGCACCGCCGTCTGCTCCATCGTCGCCTCGGCAAAAAGATAGACCACTTTGCAGTGCGCATGCGT
This sequence comes from Anaerolineae bacterium, assembly GCA_016789005.1. Lineage (GTDB taxonomy): Bacteria > Chloroflexota > Anaerolineae > Aggregatilineales > Phototrophicaceae > Flexifilum. The sequence continues at coordinate 7,572 of JAEURA010000123.1, read as the reverse complement.
CTGGTTCAGCCGGTAGGAGCGCGCCGCCGCCTGCATCATGGTGCTGAGATTGAACGTGATCTCGTAGAAGATGATGGTCGGCGCGAACACCAAGTCCAGCCCAGTCTTAGTCAGCTCGGGGTTGCACAGCAGCACATTGCAGCCCTGCTCCACAGCCGTCTCGATCACCTTCTCCCGCCGCTCCGCTTCCACCGTGTTCTTGAGGATGAACGCCCGCGCCGCCGGCACATGCCGCCTCAGCAGGCCCTCCAGCCTCGGCTGGATGTCGCGCGTCGCCGTCTGCCGGAAGTAGACGACGCACGGACGCCCCGCCGCCAGCTCCTCGCGCACCAGGTCGATCAGCGACTGCTCCTTGGCAAAGATGCGCTCCTCACCATAGCTCGGCAGGCTGGCGACCGTGAACGCCTCCTTCTGCCCGGTGATTAGGTGCTTCAGGTGGTGGATCACCTCGTAGGGCCGGAATGGCGCGTTCGGCCAGCCCATCGCCCACTGGAGGTACGCACCGCGAAACGTGGTGTCGCCCTCCCAGCGCCGCTGGATCAGGTAATCCTTCAGCCGCCGGCGCGTGCGGTCGTACTCGGCATAGACGTCGGCGTCCAGCTCCACCGGCAGGGCGATCTCCTCGTAGCTGGGGAGCGCCTTGCCCAGGTCGCCCAGGCTGAAGAAGATGGCGTGGTCCAGCACCTCGGCCACCAGCAGCGGCGAGATGCCCGGCGCTTCCTCGTACGGCCGCTCATAGGTCGAGGTGCCGGTGTAGGCGCCGGTCTCCCGGTCGTAGCTCGGCCACTCCTCGATCACCTGCTCGCGCACCCCCATGTCCGCCACCCACGCCGACTCCGCCCGCCCCCGCTGTTTCGAGTGGTCGTCCACAATCTCCTGGTAGGCTCGCTCGCCGCGCGGCTTGCGGCTCAGACGGGGCGCACCGCCCCAGGGGTAGCGCCGGCGCACGCGAGGGTTGAGGGCGTACTCCAGGTTGAAGATCGACGACGAGCGGCCGTTGAAGGGCGTGCCGGTCATCGCCAGCACCTTGCGCGCCAGCCCCGCCATCCGCGAGAACGCCTGGCCGTTGCCCGTGTCGCCATGCTGCGCCTCATGGATTTCGTCCCACAGGAGCAGGTACACCCGGTCGGGATAGCGCCGCTTCAGATACTCGTCCAGCCGGTAGCGGGGGTTCCGGCTCGGGAACTTCTCCCCCGGCTTCGGCAGCGATCCCCGGTCGCGCGCTTCCCGCCACAGCGGTGACTGGCAGACGGCGCAAATCCGCCGCCCAGTGCGCAGCCAGTGCTCCGACGCCGGCACGCTCGTCCCCTTACGCTCCTGCATCACCGTGCAGCTGCAGGTCGGGCACTTCGGTACCCGCTCCCGCCGGATGCGCTGCCCCGGCGTGTAGCCGTCCGACACCGGCGCACCGTGCCGCCACAGGGAGACGGCCTCGCTCCGCCAGACGACCGCCGGCTCGTGCCCCGCCCCCAGCTTGGTCATGTCGCGCTTGATCAGCCCGACCTTGGCCACGCCCGCCCCGAGCGTCTCGGCCGCCGTCATGAAGCGCCGGATGTCCTCGTGGCGGTCCAGCCGCTCGACGTGGATCTCCGGCTGAATGCTGACCAGCTCCCGCTTCCACTTCTCCAGCAGATGCGGCGGCGCGACGATCAGCACCACCTGCTCCGGCCGGATGTCGTCCCGCAGCGCCTTCACCACGCCCGAGGCGATGCCGATGGCCGCCGACCCGCCCATCAGCGTCTTCCCGGTGCCCATCGAGCCCACCAGCAGCAGGCTGTCGCGCGATTGCAGGCCGCGCACCACCGCCCCGACGACGTGCTTCTGCGCCGTGTACATGGGGTACTTCCCCTTCAGCCGGATGCCCTCCAGCCAGCGGCCGATCCCGGCGTAGTCGAAGCGGTACATCGGTCGGAAGCGGGCGTTGAGGTAGCCGGCCAGCGCGCGGCGGTTGGCAGTGATGAAGCCGAGCAGCGCCTCGTCGCCGTCCATCTCCACCGTCGTGCCGTCGCCGCCGAGCAGGGTCAGGGTGGTCGTTGGCTTCAGGCGGACGGTGGTCTTCTTCACCTGCCGGTCGGGGTCGGCGGGGTCGGCTTCCACCTCCACGCGGGCAATCTGCTCGACGTGGCGGGTCTTGCCGCGAATGGCCACCGTGCCGTACTCCGCCGTCTCGATGACCGCGCCATCGGCCACGCCGGCGGCCAGCACCAGCGCCAGATGCCCCGGACGCGGCGCGACTACCGGCTCGATCTCGGCCGGCGGCGGAGGCGGCTGGAGCAGCGCCTGAAAGCCGTTGGCCGTCCATGCCCCGCCGGACTGGATCAGGCGCAGCCCCTGCTCCGGGTCGAGCATGTCCGGCGCGAAGACGAAGCGGGAAATCGCCCGCGGCGGCGGCGCCTTGTACACCGGCTCCGGCTGAACGGTCAGCGGACGCGGGGCAGCTTTGGCGGTCAGGATCTGCTGGTAGAGCGCGCCCGGCTCCGGTCCCTCGCCCTTGATGGCGACGACCACAATCTGGTCATATTCAGACAGGTGCCTGCCCGGCAGCGCCCAGACGTCGACCGAGCGGGCGTGTTTCGCCAGAAACGCCGCCGCTTCCTGCGTGAGGTGGTGGTTGTACACACACCACAGCACAATCGCCCCGTCCTGCGCCCACTTCCAGGCGTGACGCAGGTAGGCGAACTCGACGCGCTTGCTGCCCCTGGCCGCGGAGTCATGGTCGTAGGGTGGGTTGGCCCAGAGGATGCCGAAGGCGTTGTTCGAGGCGACCAGCCGCTCGACATCGCAGCGCACCGCCTGAGTGGGGCCGAAGCGAGCGAGGCAGGCGTCGGCGCGCTGGCCATCCAGCTCGTTGGCGTAGGGCGTGACGTTCCAGGCCTGCGCCGCCGCTTCGAGGAAGGCGCCCTCTCCGGCGAACGGGTCGAGCATCCGGACGGCGGGGGTGGCGCGAGCCACCAACGAAAGGAGCGCCGGATAATGGCGCTCCTCCAGGGGCAGGTAGCCCATGATCATTTTCGATTCTGCGCGTGCCATTGCGGTATCCTATCGAACGACTTAATCGAGCAATCGAGGTAATCATTGTGATCAAACTGGAAAAAGTGCTTTCGACGTATCAGAAGTACATCGAAGCGCGCAACGCACTGCTGGACGAGCTGAACCTGACGCAGCGATCCAATCGTGACCCGCTTTCAGAATTCAGTGAATGGCTGGTTGCGGCACTTGTGAATGGCAGCCTGGCGGCAAGTCGTGTTCAAAAGGGATGGGATGTCAGCACCGCATCAGGAGAAAAGATTCAGGTGAAATACCTGGCAAATCCGAGTGACAAGTGGGTAAATGAGCATCTTGTGGTCGTCAATGAATTCATGACGGCTTATGCACTCGTGCTGTATGAAGCGCTGCTGCCTGTGGCAGTGATCATCTTTCCGGCAACCGGATTGGAAAGTGTTGGAATGGCATTGGGCAAGAAACATGGCAATCTGAAAACGACCATTCAATTCACCCGTTACAACTATTGGAAAATAAGAGATAACCCGGCTACTTTCGCCGCAGTCGGCGTCCGGTTGTTTCGAGCGCCAGACTGGAAACTGCAGGCGTAGTCAAAGCAGCGCGATCACACCCTGTTCCAATCCGCCCGTGATCAGCCGCGTCCATGCGGTTGCATCGAGCGCCACGGTCAGTAGGTCTATCCCGCCCGCTGAGCGAGTGGGACGCACCAGCATGGCGGCGTGTCCCGCCTGCAACAGGAACGCCGGATAGTGGCGCTTTTCCAGGGGCAGGTAGCCCATGCTCATCTTCGACTCCGCGCGTGCCATGGCATACAATCCGTCATCAGTTTGAAAGATTGGAGAGATTTCGAGGATGGAACAAATCATTGCATTGGGTGGTGGTGGCTTCTCAATGGAACCAGAAAACCCGGCATTGGATCGATATATTCTTGAGCAGAGTGAGACCGCCAAGCCTAAAGTCTGTTTTCTTCCCCAGGCAAGCGGCGAAAACTCAGATTACATCATCCGTTTCTACACAGCCATTGCAGCTTTAGACAGTTACGCAAGCCACCTTTCGCTATTCAAGCCGCACACAGCCGATGTCGAAGATTTCATTCTCAGTCAGGATGTGATTTACGTTGGGGGTGGCAACACGAAATCCATGCTGGCCCTGTGGCGCGAGTGGAAACTCGATGAGATACTCCGTAGGGCACTCAAACATGGTGTGATTTTGGCCGGGATAAGTGCGGGAGCCATTTGCTGGTTTGAGCAGGGAACTACGGATTCTATACCCGGACGTTTGACGGCTCTATCATGCCTTGGATATCTGGAGGGGAGTTGTTCGCCTCACTACGACGGCGAAGCAGAGCGTCGTCCTACACTGCACCGTCTGGTTGAGAGTGGCGAAATACTGCCCGGCTATGCATTTGATGATGGTGCCGCTGGACATTTCATCAATGGCAAACTGCACCAAGTTGTTAGTTCGCGCTCACGCGCCAAAGGCTACTACGTTGACAAGGTGAACGGTCAAGTGCGGGAAGCAATTCTCGATACAAATTGCCTAATCGTCTGATCCAGGAAAGCGAACTCTTCGTGTTGCCAGCCCGCCGGTGATCAGCCGCGTCCACACCGTCGCATCGAGCACCACGGTCAGCAGGTCCATCCCGCCGGCCGAGTGGTCGGGCGCACCCCGCCAGCCACAGGAACGTTCTACAGCAGGTAGCTCCAGATCATCTTCGATTCGTCCTCTGCCATGAGTCTTCTCCTGAATGAAAAAACCTCCGTTGAACGGAGGCTATTCTGAATACCTGTCAGATGTTGAGGGATAGACTAGACGGTTTCCCAGTCTTCAAGCTGTAGATGCGGAATCCGACCAAACTCACGGGTGTTGTGCGTAACAAGGGTGAGTTGATGTGCCAGCGCAATCGCGGCAATCTGCAAATCCAATGGGCCTATCGGCGTGCCGGACTGCTCGAGTTCGGCGCGGATTCTTCCGTACGTGTTAGCTGCCGCATCATCAAAGGGCAGTGATGCAAACGGCATCAGGAAAAGCGCCTGCTTGCGCTGCGTGGCTTGTGGTGTCTGACTTTTGGATGCCCCATAGAAAAGCTCGGCACGAACGATACTGCAAACGATTATTTCTTCGGCGGGATGGCTCAACAGCTTTTGCCGCGCAATTCCTGAGCGCCCATTGATAATGCGGATGCACACGTTGGTATCCAGCAGGTAGGTCACTCCAACCTCTCGCGTTCTTCGAAAACCCCTTGATCGGGACGTGCGACCATATCATCAGCATCAATGGCGTCGATAGCCTCAAAATAATGGACTGGCCATCCCTGTCCAACGGCTGTTTGCTCAGTCGTCGGATGCAATACAACCAGCACTTCAACGGCACGATTTGCCAATTGTGTCGGCAGTTCAAGGCGCAGCGTGCCGGTATCATCGATATGTGTGGTGAGCTTGATTGTTTCCATTGGAGCAGCACTTTCTTCCAATTGCTTCCCTCATTATATCCCGCTTTCCGGCAGAGCGATGATCCCCTGCTCCAGCCCGCCGGTGATCAGCCGCGTCCACGCCGTCGCATCGAGCGCCACGGTCAGCAGGTCTATCCCGCCGGCGGAGCGGGTCGGGCGCACCAGCATGGCGGCGTGCCCCGCCTGCCACAGGAACGACGTCCAGGCGTCTAACACCGGCACGTTGACCAACTGCGCCACATGGTGCCTGAGTTTGGCCTGCGCCTGTTCCTCGCTCGTCCGCAGGATGAAGGTGGTGGCGGCGCCGCCGTAGTTCGGATGCACCAGCCAGTCGTGCAGCAGGATCAGCGAGGTGAAGCGCGCCTCGGGGATAGTCTGCAAGAAGGCGTGGTACATGCCGGTGCTGCCTTCCCCGGCGGTCAGCTCCACCGCCGGCGCATCCTCCGGCACGACGGTGACGATCTCGTCCTTGCTCAGCTTTGCCCGGATCGCCTCAACGCCCGATCTCGGCCCGCCCATATTGACGTACACGCACACGCCGTCGTGGATCGCCCATCCGTAGCAGTACACCTGCCCGGTGATGCTGCCGGTCAGCTCGCCGCAGTACGCCTGCGCGATCGGCACGGCGCGGCCGGTCGGGCGGATCGGCGGTACGGAGTGGGTCGGCGCAAGCGGAGCCGTCTTCGCCTCGCGGATGGCGGTCTGGATGGCTGTGGGGGCTACTTGGCGCATCTGAGGGAGAAAGCCCACTTCAGCCGCTTCGACGATAGTCGTGGTGCAAGCCTCCCAAAACTGGAAACGCGATGATTTTGGCCCCCCTTTTCTGTTGTTCGTCTGGTTCGGCGGGTGGCACCGGAATGCGATGCCCAATGCCTTGGTGCGGTCGAGCCGAGTTGAAGTACGTCACGTACTCCTTGATTACCCGATGCATCTGTTGTTCATTGACGATCAGCAGGTGATCGAGACACTCACAGCGGACACTTCCCAGAAAACGTTCGCAAACCGCGTTTGCCTTGGGGGCACGAATCGGCGTTCTGAGAATCTCGATGCCGCTGGCAGCCCGGGCGAACGCTGCACCATACTTGCTGTCGTTGTCGCGGATCAAAAAGCGCGGATGTGTGCCAAATGGGGTTGCTTCACGTAGCTGCTGAGCAACCCAAGCGTCGCTTGGTGAGCGAGTGACGGCGAAATGGACAACGCGGCGAGAACCCAACTCGATGATGAAGAAGACGAAGATGGCTCGAAACCACAGGTCGTAAGTCTGGAGGAAATCGCACGTCCAGGTGTCATGCGCGTGATTCCTCAGAAACGTTGCCCAGGTCTGACCGGTCGGCCGAGGCGGGCGCGTTCGACGGGCTTGCCGCATGTATTTGGCAACTGTGCGCTTACTCAGGCGATAGCCCAATTTCTGAAGCTCATCCTGAATACGCTTTGCGCCCCACAACCGATTGTCGAGTGCCATTGCCTTGATCAGCGCAACGACGTCTGGCGGAATCCGCAACGGTCCTGTCTTTGCTTTGGACCTGTGACACCAAAACAAGCGAAAGCCCTGACGATGCCAGTGAAGCAGTGTCTCGGGTTTGACGATCAGCAAGGACTCCTTCCATGCGCGTAGACGACTCGCGAGGACAACGAGCAAACCTCGATCCGTTGGAGTCAATACGGGGCGTTTCGTTTGGCGACGTAGAACAATCAGCTGTTGGCGCAAGAAAGCATTCTCGGCAATCAACTCCGATTTGCTGCGGGTCATGTCGGTGATTGTTCCCAACAGGAGACCGGCGTTCGTGGGCTGTGTCCAGTGTTTCAAGCGTTGTTCAACGCGCTGAAGGATAAAAACGAATCCTTGACGGAGCGCCTGGCGCAGGGATTGACGCATCATCGATTGTTCTCATTGGGGTTTGGCTATCAAATATGACGGCGGATTGTAGCTTTGTTTCGAGGCGAATCCAGCTCAGATGGCTCAAGTAGCCCCCACAGGTGGTTGATCAGTTTGGTCCGCTCGATTTCCTGCAAATGGACACCCAGTTCGCGGCTGATGATGTATGCCCCGCCAGTGCAGAAAATCATGATGCCGCCAACTCGCCTGAGTCGATGTATCTCGGCGCGGAAATTCAAAC
>JAEURA010000086.1 GCA_016789005.1 Anaerolineae bacterium | reverse complement strand
GCCCCGGTTACGGCGGGCGCGTCGCGACGCGCCCCTACCAAGGGCAATTATCAGACAGGCTCTAGAACCTGTTATGCACTTTTGCCGCAGGAGTTCCCCTCACCTCTGTATCCTCTCGCCCACGCACGCGAGGCGAGGGGGCTGGTGGGGTGAGGGAAAAGAAGTTCATGTCAGCCGCTAGAACACACCTGATCTTACCGCTGGGACGGTCTTGCGACCCCTTGGCGCGCGGCAGCTTGAGGCAGTATCGACCGAGCAGGATTTTTTTGTGATGAACGGGATGAACCATGTCCAAAACATTTGTAGGCATTCAGATCGGCGCCATCAGCTTTGTCGATGAAGGCGTGGAACAGGTTCTGGATACGTTTCAGAGCCGGGCGGGGGTCAACGCGCTGCTGATCTCGGCTTTGTCGTGGAGTCGGGGTAACGCGGGGCGGGCGCTGTACGGCTTCCCTGATCACGGCGCTGCCGAGCCGGATAACCTCGAGGGCGGCGCCTTCTGGACGCCAAATCCCGACTACTACGGCGCAACCGATCATAAGAATTTTGCTGCGCCGGACCCGCTGTACAAGGGTTTCGACACGCTGGCTGATGTCGTCCCGGTCGCCAAAGCGCGCGGTATGAAGGTGTACACCTACTACTGCGAAACCTCGGCTTCGTCGATCCGCCACATCTGGCAGCCAGGCTTCCACCAGTTCCTGGACCGCGACCATTGGGGGCGCGTAGCCACACGCCCGTCGCTCCTCAACCCGGAGTACCGCACCTGGTGGCGCAGCGTCATCGACGATTGGTTCAGCAACCACGCGCTCGACGGCATGCTGTGGGGTATTGAGCGTCAGAGTCCGCTCATGGACATTTTCCGCGCCGACAGCACCACCGGCTTCGACAGTCATTTCGTGGCGGAGGGGCGGGCGCGCGGCATCGACCCGGAACGCGCCATTGAGGGCTACCGCACCATCGACCGCTTCCTTCAGGGCGTGCGCAAGGGCGAACGCCCGCGCGACGGCGTGTTCATCACACTGCTGCGCCATCTGCTGCGCCACCCCGAGGTGCTGATGTGGGAGAAGATGTGGCTGGATGCGCACCTGTCGATGACCGCTGAGATTTCCGGGATGATCAGGTTCAGTGATCCCAGACACGAAGTCGGGCTGGGCATCTGGCAGATCATCAACACCTACAACCCCTACCTGCGCGCGCAGTACGATCAGGCGGATTACGCGAATTATGGCGACTGGCTCAAGCCGGTGCTGTACAACACCCCGGCGGGCTATCGCTTCGCCGAGTTCGCCAAGACCTGGCAGAAGGGCATCCTTGCCGACGCCACGCCCGAAGGCGCTTATAACGCTCTGGCAACGGTACTGGGTCTGGATGCTTTCATTGCCCCGCTGGGCGAGGCGGCGATGGCGGGATTCACGCCGGAATACGTCAGGCAGTGGACGGCAAACCTGATTGCCGACACGGGCGGGCGCTGCAAGGTCTACCCAGGGATCGGTGTCGGCGTGGGTGACGGCGGAGTCGTCCGTGAGATTTCCCCGGAAGACGTAAAGGCGGCGGTCCATGCCGGCTTCGACGGCGGCGGCTCGGGCGTGCTGATCTCCCGCAACTACAGCGAAGCTCAGCTCGCCAACCTGGATGCGGTGGGGGAGGTCCTGCGCGAGCGCGGGCTGCTTGACTAGTGACCAGTATCATAGCAAGTGAGGTGAACCATGACCATACGAGCCGCCGTGATCGGCGCCAGTTTTGCCCGTGCCGCCTATCTTCCCGCGCTTCGAACGATCCCGGATGTTGAGATCGTAGCTGTCGCCAGCGCGCGCCTGGAGAGCGCACAGGATGCCGCCAGAGCCTTTGATGTCCCGCGCGCCTACGACGACTACCGAAAAATGCTCGACGCCCATCCGGTCGATTTCGTCGGTATCGCCACGCCGACGGTGCATCACGCTCCTATGACCTTCGCCGTGCTCGATGCCGGCGCGCACGTCCTGTGCGAAAAGCCGATGGCGATGCACGCTGCCGAAGCGCACGAAATGGCAAACCGCGCCGAGGCATTGAAGCGCGTCCATGTGATTGGTCACGAACTGCGCTTCAACCCGAACCGCCGAAAGGTCCGCCAGTTGATCGCCGAGGGAGCCATCGGGCAGGTGCGGCACATGAATGTCGTGAGCATCACGCCCGCCTGGGGCGACCCTGCCAGCCGGGTGAAGGACGACTGGTGGTCACTGCAGAGCATGGGCGGCGGACGCCTCGGCGCGAATGGCTCGCACCAGATCGATCTGATCCGCTATTGGCTGGGTGACGTTGGCGCCGTCAGCGGGCAGATCACCACGATGGTGCCGAATCGCAGAGACAAGAACACCGGCGAACCCTGGACCGCCACCGCCGATGATCAGGTCAGCTTCACACTGGAGATGCAGAACGGCGCGCTGGTTTCGGTCTTTCTGAGCGGCGCAGCGCGGCACAATATCGGCAACAGCTCGATGATCTTCGGCAGCGAAGGCTCGATCAAGCTGGCTGATGCTGACGAAAAGCTGTGGGTAGCGCGGGCTGGTGAGGACTTCGCTGAGGTGACCGAGATCGATCCCAACGCTTCGCTGCCCGGAGTCAACAAAGGCATCTGGAACGTGTCGGTCGTCGGGATGATGCAGGAGATCATGGCGGCGATCCGCGAATCACGCCCTGTGACGAGCGCCGCGACGTTTGTCGATGGGTGGAAGTGCCAGCTGGTGATGGACGGCGTGCGCCAGTCGTGGAGCGAGCACCGCTGGATTAAACTGAGCTAAAGGATCACATCTTGGATTACAGCAAATTCCTGTCAGAGCGCGCGAAAACGCTGCATGGGTCACTGGGCAGACAGACCTCAGTACCCATCCCCGGCTTGATCAATATGGGCAGCGGCACGCCGGACTTTCTGCCGCCCGCCTTCGCCTTCGAAGCCATGCGCAAGGCGCTGGACGAGGGCAGAATTCAGTATACGGCATGGACCGGCATTCCTGAGCTGCGCCGGGCAATTGCCGACAAACTCAAGAGTGAGAACCGGATCGAGGTTGATCCCGACAGCGAGATCATCGTCACCAGCGGCGCGCAGGAAGCGCTGATGGCAGTGCTGATGACGCTGTTGAATGCCGGTGACGAGGTGATCACGCCGACGCCGAATTACGACGAATACGTGCGCGACGCGCGCGTGCTGGGCGGGGTGCTCATCCCGGTATCGACCACCGCCGAATCCAATTTCACCGTGAAGGTCGAAGACCTGGAAGCCGCCATCACGCCGCGCACCCGGGCGATCATCGTCGTCACGCCCAACAACCCGACCGGAACGGTGCTGCCCGAGTCTGTCCTTCGCGGGATCGCGGACGTGGCGACGCGCCACGATCTGCTGGTGATCAGCGATGAGATCTACGAATACTACGTCTTCGACGGGCATCGGCACGTGAGCTTGGCGTCTTTGCCGGGTATGCGCGAGCGCACGATCACCATCAACAGCTTCTCCAAGAGCTTCGGCATGACCGGTATGCGCCTCGGCTACATCGCCGCGCCTGCGGCGTTGGTCGAAACCATGCTGCCGTTTCACCACGCCATGATGATCTGCGCCAATGTAGTGACGCAGTACGGCGGATTGGCGCTGCTCAGCCAACCGCGCGACTGGTTCGGCGATATCCTCAGGGAATATGACCGCCGCCGCCGGGGCTGGATTGAGATGCTCGACAGTATCAGACTGCCCTACAGCGAGCCGCAGGGTGCTTACTACGTTTTCGTCGACATCCGCCCCACTGGACTGACCAGCGCGCAGTTCGTCGCCAAAGCGCGCGAAGAGGCAAAGCTGGTCTTCCAGCCTGGGACCATCGGCGGCGGGGCGGGTGAAGGATTCATTCGCGGCGCGCTGACTACGGCGTCGCCGAAGTTTGAGGAAGGGCTGGAACGCTTCGCGACGTTCGTGAAGACGATGATTTGAAGATGGACCGTGAAATCTGGGATGAGACACGTAGAAGAAACGACGGGTCTCGTCCCGCCTGATGATGGGGGACAGGTGTGATGTCCGCAAAAGAACTTCGGGGACAGGTGGCAGTTCTGACGGGCGCGGCGCAGGGACTGGGACGCGCGATCGCCCGTGCCTATGGTGAACGCGGCATGAAAGTCGCCCTGATCGACATCATGGCGGACAGGTTGGAGGAAGCGGCTGACGAGGTGCGATCCCTGGGTGGCGAGGCGCTGGCTTTGCCCGCCGACCTGAGCGATGCCAAAGCCACACAGCGCGTCATCGAAGAGGCTCTCGCCAGACTCGGCGCGCCGCGCATTCTGATCCACAACGCGGCGCTGCTCAAGCAGCGGTCCATGCTGGAAATCAGCCTGCCGCAGTGGCGGCGCGAGCTGGATATCATCCTGCAAGCAGCGTTCATCCTCAGCAAAGGCGTGTGGCAGGCGATGATCGACGCGGGGGGTGGCAGCATCGCCTATCTGTCGTCTGGCTCCGGCATCAAGGGTTTCGCCGCTGAGGTCGCCTACTGCCCTGGGAAGCACGGTCAGGAAGGGCTGATGAAGGTGCTGGCTATTGAGGGGCAGCCCTACAATATCGCGGTCAACACGATCACGCCCGGCATCGCCATCCATACGCCGATGTCCGAAGCAAACTACACGGAGGAGCATAAGCGCGACTGGGTCGATCCTGCGCTGCTGACGCCCGCTTTCGTCTATCTGGCGGGCATTGGCGCCGCGGATGTCAGCGGCGAACGCCTGAACGCCTGGGAACTGGCGCAGCGAGTCGGCGCAGAAGGATAGCCAAAATCGCCAGTCACCGAAAGTCGGCTACGAAACGCTTCACCCTCGCTCCTTATGCATCACTTCCGGGAATCAAGGTGTTGACGGTCTCCTCCACCACGCCGAAGAAGCAGCACCACTGCCCCTCCAGCACCGACGGACGCGAGCGCAGACCGAAGATGACGCCAGCCCGGGGCGCGCGCACCTCGGCGATCACATCGCCATACAGGTCGTAGATCTGCCCGATCAGCGTGCCGGTTTCCACCTGCGTCTCGAACGGCAGATCAGGGGCGCCCACGAACATACCGGTCGCCGGCGCCAGCAGGGCGATCTGATAGCCCATGCGCCACGCCGGAGCATAGTCGGCTGCGCCCTCGATCATGCCGTAATGGCGCATGACGTTGAGGTAGCCATTCGACAGATCCCGGGCGATGACGTGGAAATCGCTGGTCAGGGTGCGGCAGTTGCCGCCCAGTTCGACCGTCACGCCGCCCTTGCCCAGCGCCCCGATCTGCGAACTGGGGTTGCCGCCGCCCGTAGCGCTGCGGAAGACCAGCGTCCAATTCGGTCCCATCGCCGCCGCCAGCTCCAGGCTGGCAGGGTTATCCGAGGCGAAGATCATATGCGCCAGGTAGGAGTGCTCACCGCCGGAATGAATGGCGATCTGCAAATCGCAGTGGTCCTTCATCGCCTGCCAGTGCGCGAAAGCGACACGCTCCGTCGGATAGCCTTCCGCCTTGCCCGGATAGACTCGATTCATATCGTGCGAAAAAGTATCGAGCGGGTCACCGCGCAGACCTGCGGTATATGCCTGAACATTCATCACCGGGACGGCGACGACCGTGCCGCGCATTTTCGCCGGGTCAAGCTGCTCCAGCGTCATGAAGATGGAAAACGGACCTTCCGGCTCGTCGCCGTGAGTCGCGCCGTTGAGCCAGAGGATCGGACCCTCCTGTGCGCCGCGATAGACGATGATCGGAACCTCGCGCTGCCGATGGTACATGTCGCCGCCAATCGGGATTCCGCCGCGCTTCTTCTCACCCGGCATCACCAAAACATTGCCGATCACCAGTGGGGCTGCCATAGCTAAGCTCTCCTTGAAAGGTACTGAAGGTCAATTCGGTCAGTCCAGGGCAGCGGATGGCGCTGTCCCTGAGCAGCCAGGCGCAGAGCCTCGTGATCCCGCGTCAACCGTGATTTCGCCGGTGCGATCGTGGTCAGAAATCCGCTGTAGAGGGCAGTGGACCGGTGTTTGGTGAGTCGTCGCTGTCCTTTTCCCAGCCTTCCGCAATCAGGTCGCCGGTCGAACCGATGTGATGATGCACCAGTCGGACAGACCGGTCGGTATCTGCCGCGGCGATGGCTTCGACGATGGCGAGATGGTTCCGGGCAATCTCGTGAAGGTTCCCCTTCTTCTCGTTGCGCAGCGACATCACCTGGCGCACCCGCAGCGAAACCGTGCCCCACAGCATGACCAGCAGTTCGTTCTGACTGGAAGCAACCAGCGTGTCGTGAAAGTGACGGTCGATGAGGTTGACTTCGCGCAGATTGCCCTCATCTGCCGCGCGCATCATGTCGGCGCAGATGTTGCGAAGGCGCTCGGCGACGGCTTCCGCCTGTCCGAGCGCGATCAGGCGTTGAACGGCGAAACCTTCCATCAGGCTGCGAATGCTGTAGAGGTCTTCGATGTCCTTGCGCGCCAGCTTGGTGACCGTTGTGCCGTGATAGGGAACCGTTTCGAGTAAGCCCTCGGCATTGAGGATGTTGATAGCCTCGCGCAGCGGCGCTCGGCTGACCCCGAGCTGCGCGGCGAGATCCGCTTCGACGAGGTTCTGCCCCGGTTTCATCTCACCATTCACGATGGCATTGCGCAGCATTTCCAGGACATGTTCACGAAGCGACTTGTTCTGTATGACTCCCAGGATGGGGCGATCGGTGATATTCTTCGGCAAGCCCATTGTCATTCACTTAATCGGAAGGCGATCTGTCGACAGTCGAAGATCGACCGAAGACCAGCGTGTGGCGATTATATTATAGTTCTCCGGCGCGGGAAAACCCCTGTCTTCAGACAGGGGATATGAAAGCGCACGTTTGTTTTTGCTAATCCATAGTAGATAGATGCTATCATATCTACTATGGATGAACTCAAACGGTCTACTCACGCAGTCTATCAGGTGCGCTATCACTTCGTCTGGATTCCCAAAAGACGCAAGCGGGTCTTAGTGGGTGACGTGGCGAAGCGTTTGAATGAGATTTGCGTAGAGGTCGCTCAAGAAAACGGGTGGACAATTCTGCGACTGGCGATACAACCTGACCACGTTCATCTGTTTGTTGAGGCAGCACCCAAGGAAAGACCGCACGAGATCGTCCGAGCATTTAAGGGGCGTTCATCACGCCTACTGCGGAGTGAGTTTCCACATCTGTTGAAACTCCCGTCACTTTGGACACACCTGTATTTTTGCAGGACGGCGGGCAGCGTGAGCGCGGCGGTCATCGAACGCTACATCAGGGAACAGTCGCATGATCGTTCGTAAAGCCTTCAGGTTCAAACTTGACGGGACGCCGCGACAAGAACAGCAGTTTCGGCAGTATGCCGGGTCGGTGCGGTGGGTGTACAATCGGATGCTTGCCGAGCGTCGGGAGGTGTTCAAGGCGGGTGGAAACCCCCGACAACCAACGAGCAGATCAAGCAGCTTCCGGCGCTGAAACAACAGGAAGCAACGGCGTGGTTAAGCACCGTTCACTCGCAAGTGCTTCAGGACGCGGTTCTCGACCTGGACGATGCGTTTGAGCGCTTCTTCAAGAAACAGACACGCTATCCGCAGTTCAAGAAAAAGCACGGCAAGCGCCAGTCCTTCACCTACCCGCAGGGCGTGAAAGTCGATGGTGCCAAGGCATGGCTGCCGAAAATCGGGTGGGTACGCTTTCGCAAGTCGCGCGAAATTGAAGGCGTGATCAAGCGGGCAACCATCAGCCGGAGAGCCAGCGGGTGGACCATTTCCTTCAACTGCGAAGCCGAGATCGATGCCCCTGAGCCATCGCCCATCCTGGCGGAAAACAGCGTGGGTATCGACTTGGGCAGCATCGACCTCGTGACGACTTCGCATGGCGAGAAAACGAGGAACTCCCGCCACTACCGCCAGTGGGAACGGAAACTGAAGCGAGAACAGCGCCGCCATGCACGAAAGCAGAAAGGCTCAAGCAACCGCCGGAAGCAGAAACAGCGCGTCGCTCGGCTGCACGAACGCATCGCTAACCGCCGGAAGGACAGCCTGCATAAAATCTCTCGCAAGTTGGTAGACGATAACCAAGCTATCTTTTGCGAGGATTTGAACGTACTGGGCATTGCCAAAGGGCTTGGCAAAAGTGTAGGCGACGCTGGATGGGGTGAACTGCTTCGGCAGTTGAAGTACAAGGCTGAATGGGCAGGGAAAACCTTCCTTCAGATCGGGCGCTACTTCCCGTCCTCGAAGCGGTGTTCGGAGTGCGGGTGCAAGCACGGCGAATTGGAACGTTCAGCGAGACGTTGGATTTGCCCCACCTGTGGCGTGGAACACGACCGCGACATAAATGCGGCGGTCAACATCCACAGGGAGGGTTTGCAGTACGTCGCGGCGGGACACGCTGAGACGCAAAACGCTTGTGGAGAGCCTGTAAGACCTGCGAAGCGGGCGAGGCTCGGCGAAGCAAGAATTTCCCGCCTTTAGGCGGGGAAGTGTCAAGTCGTGTAGTATTGTCAATCAGTCGCTCACCGGAGGAACTGGTCCGCAGACGATCAGAACCGCCCGCGATGCCGCCGCGCTCATCCCGAAGTCGTCAGCGTGTCCACAGAATTGAGGAGTTGATCCCTTGACGACCGTTCTGCGACCTGCCGTGTTCAGCGATGTCGAAGGCACGCTGATCAGCATCAGCTTTCCGCGCACGTATTTCGAACAAGCCCGCCTGATGGGTCTCGTGCCGACCCTCAACATCATTCAGACGGGCTTTCTCAACCTGCTGTCCAAGCCGTTTTCGCCGAAGTCGAAGATCGGCGGCATTCTGCGCTATCTGGCGATCATGACCGCCATGCGCAACCTGCCCATGTCGATGAATCCGCAGGTGATGGATCGCGTGAATCCGCTGCTGCATCAGGCGCTCAAGCCGAAGACTCTCGCCCGCATTCGCGACTACGAGGGGCAGGGGTATCCTGTGATCCTCGTCAGCGCCGCACTTCAGCAGGGCGTCGAGGCGTTTGCGGCGACGCTCGGCTGGCGCGGCGAAGGGACCCGCCCGATTCTCGACGGGGATCGCTTCACCGGGCGCGCCGAGAAGCCGCTCACCGGGGCGGAGAAGGTCGTGCGGGTACGCGAAGTTGCGGCAGAGATGGGGCTTGATCTGGCGCGCTCGGTCGGCTTTGGCGACACTGTTTCTGACGCGGCATTCCTTTCCATCCTGGGCGCAGGCTACGTCGTTGACCCTGACCCCGATTTGCGCGCGATTGCCGCTGAAAAGGGGTGGACCATCCTGGAGGGCGGCGGGTGATCTGCTTCAGGTGATTGGGCGCGGTCAATCGCTAAACAATCGTAGAATCAGTGAATCACGAGTTTCAATATCCTCACCCCCAACCCCCCCTCCGCGCAGTGGAGAGGGGGTTGGGGGTGAGGAAAGTTCCTTCTCCATGCAATGGGGAGGGGATTTAGGGATGGGGACGCTCTAGCGTGTTTCGCTGATTCTCATTTCATGCCTCGGCGCTGTGCTGACCCACGCCGCAGCAGCGCTGAGTCGCGAAGCGGTATACACTGAATGCAGTCGTCGCGCGCGGGGAACCTTCACAGGAGAGAATGCCATGTCAGGCGCAGTCACCGTTCGGAAGGTCGAGAGCGAGCGCGACTTCCGCGACTTCTTTGAGTTCCCCTGGCAGGTGTACAGGAACGACCCGCACTGGGTGCCGCCGCTGCTGTCCATGCGCCGCGACCTGCTGGACCAGAAGAAGAACCCGGACTGGAAGTTCTTGGAGGGAGATTATTTCGCGGCGTGGCGCGGCGAGCGAATCGTCGGCACGATAGCCGCCTACGTCAACCCGCTGCACAACCGCGCCAATCATGAAAACGTGGGCTGGTTCGGCGCTTTTGAGGTGATCGACGATCAGGATGCCGCCAGCGCCCTGCTCGACACTGCCGCCGAGTGGGTGCGCTCCAGGAGGTTGGATGCCATCGTCGGTCCGCAGACCTTCACCACGCACGGGGATTACGGCTTGCTGGTCGAAGGCTTCATCCGCCCGGTCCTGCTCATGCCCTACAACTACCCGTACTATCAACGGCTGATCGAAGGAGCCGGCTTCATTAAGCGAGAGGACCTGTTCAGCTTTCACGCCAGCCGCGAGTCTGCCGGAGAGAGCGGTCTCTCCGACCGGCTGAAACGGCTCACGGAGTCGGTGATGAAGCGCAACCACATCACCGTGCGCCCCATTGACCGCCGCCGTCTGCGCGAAGAGTTCGCGCTGTTCAAGGACATTTACAACGACGCCTGGGCGGACACCTGGGGACACGTACCCATGACCCCGGCTGAGCTTGACGATCTGGTCAAGACCCTGGGCCGCTTCTTTGATCCCGACTTCGCCTTCTTCGCCTATGTAGACGGCGAACCTGCCGGTTTCGTCATGGGCATCCCGGACTACAACCTGATCCTGAAGAAAGCCAACCCCCGCCCAGGCGTCCCGGAGATCGTCACCCTGGCGCGCGCGCTGTGGCACTGGAAGGTGCGCCGGACGATCGACTGGATTCGTATCGCCCTGCTGGGCGTCAGACATGCTTACCGCGAAAAAGGCGTGGATGTCGCGCTGTACGGCACGATCCTGGAAGCTTGCGTCCAGTCCGGGCGCATCGAGCACTCCGACAGCGGTTGGGTGGGGGAGGGCAACTTCCGCATGGTGCGCGTTGCCCAGAATCTGGGGCTGGAACTCTACAAGCGGCACCGCCTGTACGAGAAGCGGTTCACTGTCGCCGACAGATCGACGGGCTAATCATGCAGCCTCGTGCCCGCTACAGACGGTTTGTGCTCGGCGTGTTCTTCGCCTTCCTGCTCCTCCATCAGGCGGACAGGCTGGTGATCGGGCAGGTGCTGGAGGACTTGCAGCGCGACTTTACCATCGACGATGCCGCCGCCGGCGCGATCGGGACGGGCGCGCTGGTGGTCGCCACTCTGTTCTTCCCGGTGTGGGGCTACCTGTACGACCGATATGCCCGCGCCAAGCTGCTTGCATTGGCGTCGTTCATCTGGGGGCTGACGACGATGCTGGGGGCTGTGGTCACCTCGTTCCCGGCTTTTCTGGCTGCCCGAGGATCGTCGGGCATTGACGATTCCAGCTATCCCGGCTTGTATAGCCTCGTTTCAGATTATTTCGGTCCCGCGACGCGAGGGAAGATCAACGGCTTTCTGCAAATCGCCGGACCGGTCGGCTCGATGCTGAGTCTGGCGCTGGTCCTGGTGCTTCGCGAGACCATCGGCTGGCGCAGCATCTTCCTGCTGACCGGTGGGCTGGGGCTGGTGGTCGGCGCGCTCATCTTTTTCGGCGTGCGCGACCTGCCGCGCGGGAGTTCCGAGCCGGAGATGCGGGATCTGAGCGACATCCCGACCTTCAAGTTCAGGTGGTCCGCCCTGCGAGATGTGCTGCGCCGCCGCGCCATCCTGCCGCTTTTCGTGCAGGGCTTCTTCGGAGTATTCCCCTTTACGGTGATCGAGTTCTGGTTCTTCACCTACCTGGGGCGCGAACGGGGCTTTGCCGACGGGGTGGTGGTGGCGCTCATGGTCGCCGCCGCGCTGAGCATGTCTCTGGGCGCGGTGGTCGGCGGGGCGCTGGGCGACGCGCTCTACAGGCGAACGCCACGAGGTCGGCTGCTGACCTGCCTGACCGGCGTAACCGCGGGCGCTGTGCTGCTGGCTGCGACGCTCACCCTGCCTCCGACGACCAGTCCGCTCCTCTTCGGGGCGATGCTGTCCATCACGGCATTCTTCACGTTGTTCTCCGGTCCCAACATCGTCGCCACCCTCTACGACATCACCGCGCCGGAAGTGCGCAGCACCACGCTGGCTGTGCAGTATTTCATCGAGAACGCCGGCGCGGCGAGCGCCCCGCTGATCGTCGGCATCCTTTCGACGCAGATCGGGCTGAGCAGCGCCATCCTGCTGATCAGCGTCGGGACCCTGTGCGCCTGCGCGGTGTTTCTCCTTCTGGCGGTCGTGCGCATACCGGAGGATGTCGGGGCGCTGCGCCGGGAGATGCGCGAACGCGCCGAGGCGGTCATGGTGCGCTCGGGTTCGTGAGTCGTGATGTGGGCAAAACGAGCGGCGGGGTTGAGGCTGCGAACGCTGGGCGATCTGCAGGTCATTGGGCGCGGTCAATCGCTATACAATAGCAGAATGGGGCTGAACAGCTTTCTCGTGGCGAGGTTTCAGAGAGGGGTCAGTCAGTGGTCAGCGGCGCGCAGTTGACGCAACAAGTGGGTCTGTTCATCAGCTACGCGCGAGCGGACGGCAAGGAATTTGCCGCTGCCCTGCGCCAGCGCCTGGAGCGCGAAGGTCTGACCTGCTGGCAGGATGTCGTCGGCATGGAGGGGGGGCGCGACTGGTGGGGGCAGATTCAGGAGGCTGTCAACCACGTCGAATTCCTCGTCCTGGTCATGACCCCCGCCGCCATGAAGAGCGCCACCGTGCGCAAGGAGTGGCGCTATGCCCGGCAGCAGGGCGTGTGCGTCTATCCGGTGATCGCCACCGCCGACTTCAGCGCGCTGGTCGACGATCTGCCCCGCTGGATGCGCGACGCCCATTTCTACAACCTCGGTCTCGACACCGACCACTTCGAAGCCGGCATGAACTGGATCAAGTTCCTCAACGATCTGCGCACCCGCTGCGACGTGCCGCGCGTGCCTTTCATGGCGGATGATCTGGGCGTCTTCATCCCGCGCACCAAAGAATATGATGCGCTCATCGACCTGCTGCTCGACCCGGTTCGCCAGGAGCCGAAAGCCATTACCAGCGCGCTGGCGCTGAAGGGCGCGGGCGGCTATGGCAAGACCACCCTGGCGCGGGCGATCTGCCACGACGAGCGCATCCAGGAAGCCTTTGACGACGGCGTGCTGTGGGTGACGCTCGGCGAAAAAGCCACCCCCGCCACCGTGCAGGATCAACTGGAAGGGCTGATCCGCGTGCTCAGCCCGACCCCCTACACCTCTTCGACGCTGGAAGCGGCGAAGACCCGCCTGCGCGAGCTGCTGGCGGACCGCGACATCCTGATGGTCATCGACGATGTATGGCATGCCGACCACCTGCATGTTTTTCTGCAAGGTGGCGAACGGACAGCGCGCCTGATCACCACGCGCATGGGCGAAACCCTGCCAGCCGGGGCGCGCCGGGTCGACGTCAACCAGATGACCGGCGGCGAGGCGTTCGACCTGCTCGCCTACGGGCTGCCGGGCGAAGCCGTCGAG
>JAEURA010000106.1 GCA_016789005.1 Anaerolineae bacterium | reverse complement strand
CACAACGCCGAATCAGCCGGATGAGCTGTCGAGGTCGGTAAACACCGAGCGCAGAAATGCTCCCAGGAGTTCAATCAGCGGTGGAAGATTCTCCTGAACTACGTTCCAGACGATGTCGTAGTCGATGTTGTCGTAGCCGTGAACGATTCGGTTACGCATCCCGATCATATTTGCCCACTCAATCGTGGGCATCGAGGCGCGAGTCTCCGCAGAGATATGGTTGGCGGCTTCACCGAGGACCTCCAAAGCACGCACGACACCATACCCCAGCAGACTGTCGGTGTTCAAATCTTCTCGCGACCTGCCATTCATGAACTGACGGGCGAGCCGCGCATTTTCGTACATGTCGCGCAGGCGCGACGCTTCACGCTCATTCTGGTCGCTCATACACCACCTGAGCGTTCGCCATGACGTGGGGTTTGATCCAGGACCGCAGCGAGTCCGGTGTGCCCAGATCTACCGGGTGACCGAGGATCGCTTCGAGTTCACTTGTCCATGCGCCGTAGAATTCCCAGCCTGGGACAGCGTTCGGGTCAAACTGCACCAGGACATCAATATCGCTGTCCGCACGAAAATCGTCGCGCAGGACTGAGCCAAACAGCCAGAGTCGAACGATATGATGCCTTTCGCAGAAACCCCGCAAGGCGTCGTAGGGAATTGGAACCGCAGTCTGAACGTTTGATGGGTTCATCGCCGCCTACCTCCTATGCCCATTATAGCGTCGGTACTGCGGGCGAAACACCAGCATGGTGGATCAGGCGATTGAGGCGGATATCTGCCAGTGAAGACATCCGCCTCAACGACTGCACCCTGGAATCTTAGCCCTTCTTCTTCACCGGGAAGCGGGTCAGCACCACCGCCGGCTCGGCATTCGGCGTGCGACCGGCAGCCCGCGCGCGCGCCGCCCCGCACAGCACAGCAATCGGCGTCTCCGGCTCCAGATAATCGTCCTGGAGCAGCGCCTGACCGGACTGGTAGCCTTCACTGTCGATGCTGCACGACGTGACCACGCCGATCTCTGCACCCTCGCGGGTCGTCACTGGGTCGCCGGGGTGCGGTGGGCGCGCCCCTTTGGTCTCCAGGCGGAATCGGACGATCTCGCGGTCGCGCCTGGCTTCGCGCGCCGCATACGCCGCCTTGCCGACGAAGAATGGTTTCCACAGCTTGACGTACGTTCCGAACCCGGCTTCGCTGGGGATCATGCCCCGGTCGCCGCCCAGTTCATGCCCGTAGAGCGGCAGACCGGCTTCGGTGCGCAGGCTGTCGCGCGCCGCCAGCCCGCAGGGGACCGCGCCCAGTTCGATCAGCCTGCTGAACAGCTCGGCGGCGCGTTCAGGATGGACGAAGATCTCGTAGGCGGTGCGCTCTCCGGTATAGCCGGTGCGCGAGATGATCAGGTCGAAGCCGCCGAGTGTGGCGCGCGTCACGCCTGCCCAAGCCAGCCCGCCCACCCGCTTGAGATCGGCATCGGCGCCGCCGAGCGCCTGCAGGATCGCCTTGCTCTGCGGACCCTGCAGGGCGATGTCCACGCGCTGATCCGTGCCGTGCGCCGGGTCGCGCAGATCGCGCAGGCGCAGGTGATCCGCCAGCCCGAAGGCAGCATGAGGCTGCGCCGGGTTCAGGGCGACCTCGCCGCGCAGGACGGCATTCAGCCATGCCCAGTTCTTGTCATTGTTGGAGGCGTTGACCACCACCAGATAGTGATCTTCCGCCAGGCGGTAGATCATCAGGTCGTCGAACGGTACGCCGTTCACGTCGAGCAGGTAGGTGTAGTGCGATTCGCCGACCGCCAGCGCCGCCACATCGTTGGTGGTGACCGTATCCAGGAAGGCTGCCGCCGCCGTGCCGCTGATGTCGAACACGCCCATGTGCGCCACGTCGAAGATGCCGGCTTTCGAGCGCACGGCGAGATGTTCGCTGGTCACCGAGTCGTACCAGAGCGGCATGTCGTAGCCGGCGAAGGGGGCGGTTTTCGCGCCCAGCTGCTTGTGCAGTGCGGTGACTGGGGTGGTCTTGAGGGTGTCGCTTTCGACCTCGGTCCAGGTGAAGACCGGTCGGGGAGCTGGCGTTGGAGCGTCCTTGAATGCGCCGCCGATGCCTACGAAACAGGGTTTGACGGCATATGCCGCCGCCTCGGAGAAGTTCGCGAAGCGCTGTGCTTCCAGCGCCAGGGGGTGCGCCGTCACTTCCACCGGTCCGGCTAATTTGGCGTAGGGATCGGCGGCGTCGAAGAGCGCGAAGCCGTCGCTCAGTGCGCGCAGCCAGTCGGCGGCGCGGTCGGCGTGCGATTCCAGATGCAGCCAGAACTGTTCGCCGCGCCGTTCGACGAAGCCGCGCGCCAGCGCCGCGCCGTCGTGGGCGAGGATGTAGGTCGGGCGCTGCTCGCTTTCGGGCAGGGCGACCACATCGGCGGTCAGGGCGTAGCTGAGGAACTGCGCCGCCGCGCCCGGTTCGCCGCCGCGCACGCGCAGCGAACGCCCGTCGGCGGTCTGCGCATCCTGATAGGTGACGTGCGGGTAGCCGGTTGCGCCGGCGTCGGTGTCGATGCCGACGGAGTCCGCCAGTTCGCGTACCGCCACGCGCACCCGCTCCAGCGTCGCATAATCGACCTTGGCGCGCGGTTCCGGACGCTTCTTGCCGGCATAGCTGAAGGGGACGCAGGCGAAGAGCAGTTCGGCGATCAGGTCCGCTAGCCGGTCGATCTCCTCAAAACCGAAGCCGCGCTGGGTGATCCAGGATGTGCCGAGGCGGATGCCGCTGGCGCGCAGCGCCGATGGATCGCCGGGGACGGTGTTACGGTTGAGGACGATGCCGGCGAGATCGAGGATGCGCGCCGCCATGTCGCCGCTCAGCGGAGTCCCGTCCTCGCCGACGATATTCTTGCAGTCCACCAGCAGCATGTGGGTGTCGGTCCCGCCGTAGGCGACGCGCAGCCCGCGCGCGCTCAATGCTTCGCCGAGCCGCCTGGCGTTGGCGATGGTCTGATGCTGAAGCGCCTTGAACGGGTCGGTCGTGGCGATCTTGAGAGCGACCGCCAGCGCCGCCATCTGATTGACATGGGGACCGCCCTGTTCGCCGGGGAAGACCGCGCGATCCACCTTGCTGGCGATGTCGGCGCGGTGGGTGATGATGACCGCCCCGCGCGGACCGTTGAGCGTTTTGTGGGTGGTGAAGCTGACCACGTCGGCGATACCCACCGGCGACGGATAAGCCCCGGCGGCGATCAGCCCGGCGACGTGCGAGACATCCGCCATCAGCAGCGCTCCGCTGGCGTCGCAGATGGCGCGGAACTTCGCCCAGTCTGGCGCCCAGGGGTAGCTGGTATAACCGGCGATGATCAGCTTGGGGCGAATCTCCATCGCCTGTTCCATGATGACTTCATAGTCGAGCAGCTCGGTGTGCGGATCGACGGTGTAGCCGACGGCTTTGTACTGTTTGCCGCTGCGCGCGACCGGGCTGCCGTGCGTCAGATGTCCGCCGACCAGCAGGTCCATGCCCATGAAGGTATCGCCGACGTTCATCAAACCGCTGAAGATGGCGCTGTTGGCGGGCGCGCCGCTCAACGGCTGCACGTTGACGTACAGCTTGTCGGCGGGGAACTTCGGCGTGGCGAAGACTTCTGCCGCGCGCCGCCGCGCCAGCGATTCGATCACGTCGGCGTATTCGGTACCCTTGTAATAGCGTTTATCAGCTTTGCGGCGGTACTCCGGCAGGCGCAGACCATAATCCAGGATTTCTTCCTGCGTCATCGTCCGCGTTTCGTCGAGCGGGTAGCCCTCGGCATAGAGGTTGTGGAAGGGCGACATCAGCGCTTCGCGCACGGCGAACGGCACAGTGCTTTCGGAAGGGATGAGGATGAGGCAGCGTTCCTGACGGGCGGTCTCCTGGCGGATCAACTCTGCGACGTCGGCGTCGATCTCGGCGAGACTCCCGCGCACCAAATAATCCTGTCTATCTGACATTGAGGGATTCCTTATGCGACTGCATGACGAAAGACGATGATTTTAGCGCAGGGCGTGTGGATACGACAGGCGGCGGGTCATTCGCCCCGTGCGCGGGGGAGATGCAGGACGAAAGTGCTGCCGACGCCAAGGGTACTGCTGAAGCTGATCGCGCCGCTGTGCATGTCCATGACTTCTTTGGTCACCGACAATCCCAGACCCGCCCCGGCTTTGCCACCGACGTTCGCGCCGCGATAGAACGGCTCGAACAGGTGAGCCTGATCGGCTTCGGGGATGCCCATGCCGGTGTCATGGACGGTGATGCGAAACTCCTGTTCATCGCACTCCAGGCTGATCGTGACCGGCTGGTCCGCGATAGAGTACAGAATAGCGTTGGCGATCAGGTTCAGGACAGCGATACGCAGAAGCCCCTGATCCACCGATGCTGTAGAAACAGCGCAGGAGCAGACGTACTCGACAGGATAACCTCCGCGTGCCGCCCTGATCTCGTCGATCCAGGTCCGGCAGGCGGCATCCAGGTCATGCCTCAACGGCTTGAAGTCCACCCCGCCGGACCCCAGTCTGGATAGTTCGAGCATGTTGTCCATGATGGTCGTGAGATAGTTCACCTGACCGACGATCTTGTGAAGGCGGTCGTCGATCTTCTTCTCGTCCATGCGCTGCCGGTAGCTGGCGACCATTTCGGCGGAGCTGAGGATGACTGCCAGCGGCGTGCGGAATTCGTGCGATGCCATCGCCACGAAGCGCGACTTAAGATCATTGAGTTCGCGTTCGCGCTCCAGGGCGCTGCGCAGCGCCGCCTCTGCTCGTTTGCGTTCGCTGATGTCGCGCGCCGAAAAGATGACCTCTTCGACCTCGCCGGTCTCTGGCGACTGACGTGCCTTCCCGTTCATCTCCAGCCAGATGTAATGACCATCGTGATGCCGGTAGCGGACGGTCGCCTGAAGAGTGGGTTGGAGGGGATCGGGGTGTTCAACGAAAGTGGTGATGCGCTCGCGCAGCAGTGCGCTGTCTTCGGGGTGAACCCGGTCATAGCTCACGTTCGCCAGAAACTCCTCTGGGGTTTCGCCCAGCAGCGTCGTGCTGCTGGGGGAGACCCACGACACCTGCCCGGCGGCGGTAAACCGAAAGACCAGATCGTTGATGTTCTCCGCCAGCATGCGATGTGCCCACTCCGAGCGGTGGAGTTCCAGCTGCACCCGCTTCTGGGCGAGCAGCGCGCCGACGGTGCGGCTGTAGAGGGCGAGGGTCTCCAGCATGGGTGGGGTCGCCGGTTGTGAACCCGACCCGCTGTCCACCAGAATCCAGCCCAGGCGCTCTGTCCCGTTCAGCAGCACCGCCGCCGCACTCCAGGCAGCCCCGGTCGGCTCTGAACCGGCAGTCTCATCGAGTGTCGCCGAGTAGCTGAACCGCTCGGCGCTGTTGAACGCCTGATCCAGGATGCTGTCTGCCGGCACGCTGAAGGCGACTGTGCGCCTGTCTGAAAGCTGCCCTGAGGCATCGGCGCTGTACGTGCCAAGGCGCTGTCCGCTTTCCGGGTCATATAGAAAGAGCGCGGCGCGCGCGAAACCAAGACGCTGATGCCCCAGTTCGACGGCGCGCCGGAAGAAGGTATCGAGATCGCTGATCGTCGTCAGTTCGATGGTGATCTCATGCAGCGCCGTCAGATTCCGATGGAATTCCAGTTCATCCTTCATTTTGGCGCGCAGGGTGCGCGCAGCATTCATCTGCTCGGCAGTGCGTTCCATCACCTTCTGCTCGAGGTCGCTCACCTGGTAGTGGTTTTCCAGCGCCAGCGCGGCGCAGCGGGCGATATCCTGAAGCAGCGGCAGGTCCGAAGGCGCGAAGTGCCCGATCTGCTGGCTGTCCACCGTGAGCACGCCAAACACCTGATCGCGCGACTGAATCAGGATGCCGACCGCTGAGCGAATCGACGCGGTGTCTTCGGTGATCACCCATGCCGGCTCCTGTGCCGTATCGTGGATCAGAAAAGGATACTGTGCCTGGGCGAGCTGCTTGAACGTATAGAACTCCTGGGGGATAAGCTGCGCCTTGATCGCCTCTTCTCGTTCCGGGCGAAACCCTTTCAGATAGACCGCGCGTCCCGCCTGTTTCTCCAGCAGCATGATCGTCGCTGAGTCGGCGCTGCAGATGTGCACCGCAGCGTCAAGAATCTGCTGCATCACCTGATCAATATCCAGCGAGGCGGTCAGCGCCACCAGCAGGGCACGGACGGCTTCGGCAGTACGCCGCTGCTTCTCATCGGCTGCAGGCAGCGCAGATGAAACCGGTGACGCGGTCATTGCCGCGGCATCGTTTGTAGTGCGCTCTGGAATGGAAGAGGAGGGCAACGCCTTTTTGGGCATATCTGCTTCAATCGTCGCAACAATCTACCCACATTATGCGACAGGTATTGGCAAAGAAGCGTTTACGCTGTTCGGCGGTCAGGATATTTTCATGTTCACGTTTCTGCCCACAGGTCGCGCATCTCCTGGCTGCTCTTCAGCAGGTCTGCCAGAGTCCCGACGCCGGCGACCTCGCCCTGGCGCAGCACGATGATCTGGTCGGCGCGGCGCAGCGCCGCCGGGCGGTGCGATACCACCAGGCAGGTCGTTGCCGGATGCTGTGCCAGGCGCTCCCACAGGGCTGCCTCGGTCGCCACGTCGAGCGCACTGGACAGATCGTCGAAGACCAGCAGCTGCGGCTGGCGGACGAACATGCGCGCCGCTGCCGTTCGCTGGACCTGTCCACCGGAAAGGCGCACCCCGCGCGCGCCGATCTGCGTCTCCAGCCCTTCCGGCAGATCGGCGAGCATGTCGTCCATTACGGCGGCGTGCAGCGCCCCCTTCAGCCGCGCGGAGTCGTCCGCCGGCAGACCGAGCAGGATGTTGTCGCGCAGGCTGGCGCTGAACAGGCGCGGGACCTGCGGCGTGTAGGCGGCGCGGGGTGGGGTGAAGAAATCCGCCGGCGAGTCGACCATCTCACCGCGCCAGCGAATCGCGCCCTCGTCGCGCGGCAGCAGTCCCAGCAGCGCCCGCAGCAGCGTCGTCTTGCCCGCGCCAACGCGCCCGGTGATGACCGTGAAACTGCCTTCACGAAGGGTCAGCGAGACATCACGGAGTCCCGCCGTCGTCCCCGGATACAGGCAGGTCAGCCGGGAAACTTCCAAAAGCGGACGGAGAGATCGCTCCTGCAAACTCGCCGGCGTTTCCAGGTCCGGCGGCAGCGGCAGATCGCGCGGCGCGAACAGGGTTTCGGGCGGCTGGTCCGGGGTCAGCGCTTCCAGCCGTTCCAGCGCGACGCCGACGCCGCGATAGCCGGTCACCATGCCGCTGACCGTGCCGACGATGAAAGTGAGCTGATCGAGGTAGTAGATGAACAGCGCGAAGTCGCCGACGGTGAATTCGCCGGCGCGGATCAGCCGCCCGCCCACCAGCAGGATCAGCCCGGTGGACAGGCTGATCGAGTTGTAGGAGATAGCGTTCAGGACCTCGCTGAACACCCTGTCGCGAATGGCGGCACGCGCGCGGTCGCCGTTGAGTGCGCCGAAGCGCCCGACGATGGAGTCTTCGGCGCCCGCCACCTGGATCGCCTGGACGATGCCGAACATCTCGCCCATGAAGCCGGTGATCCTGCCGACCTGACGGCGAGTCTCGCGCCGGTTCTCCTGCACCTGCCGCGCCGCCGTCGTCGCGATCACGCCGATGATCAGCAGCGGGACCAGACCGATCAGCGCGACCGGCGCGTTGATCAGCAGCATCGAGACGATGGCGACCCCTGCGAAGACGATCTGACCGAGCACCCATTTGGTGTTGATCAGATAGTTTGGCGGCTCGGCGGCGTCGTTGTGCAGACGGGTTAGCGCCTCGCCGGGGGAACCGACGAAAGCGCGCGCGCCGGGCTGGCGGAAGAGGCGCAGGAACAGGCTGCGGCGGATGAAGTGCTGCCCCGATGCGCCGAACCACGCCCCGGTTACCCCGGCGGCGTAGCCGGCGAGGTTGCGGGCGATGCGCGCTGCGAAAAGCAGCGCGACGATGCTCCAGACGTTCAGTCCTGCTGCCATGCCGCCGCTGATCCAGTCGAAAAAGGCGCGTATCAGCAGCGCCTGCGCCTGTACGAAGAGCATGAACAGGATGTCGAGGCTGATGCTGACCGTCCACAGCGGCAGGCGGCGGCGGATCAACACCCACAGCGCATGACGGGCGCGCGTCTGAGCGCGGGGGCTGGCGGCGGATGTTCCGGCGGGACCTGGCGCGCTCACGACAGCGCTCCTTCGCCCAGGCGCAGCAGCCCCGCGAAGCGCGAAGCCGGATCGGCTGCCAGCGCGGCGCGGCTGCCGATTTCGACGACGCTGCCGCCTTCCAGGACCAGGATGCGATCGACGCGGTCAAGCGTCGCCAGCCGGTGGGCGATCAGGATGCCGGTGCGCCCGTGAAGCAGATGATCTACCGCCCGCTCGATGCGCGCCTCGGTCAGTGGATCAAGGCGCGAGGAAGCTTCGTCCAGGATGACCAGATCAGGCTGGCGCAGCATGGCACGGGCGAAGGCGAGGAGCTGCGCCTGTCCGGCGGAAAGACCCTGCCCGCCGCTGCCGATGCGCGTCTCCAAGCCGTCGGGCAGTTCGCGCAGCCAGGCTTCCAGTTCCAGGCTGTTCAGCGTGGCGATGATCTGCGCGTCGTCGATGGTCGGGTCGAAGAAAGTCAGATTGTCGCGCACTGCGCCCTCGAAGAGCTGTACCTCCTGGGTGACCACCGCGACGCGGCGGCGCAGATCGCTCAGGCGGACGGCGGTCAGCGGCACGCCGCTGAGCGTCACCCGTCCTTCCTGCGGATCGTAGAGCCGGAAGATCAGCCGTGCCAGCGTCGATTTTCCGCTGCCGGTGCGCCCGACCACGCCCAGCGTCTCGCCCGGCGGCAGGCGAAACGCGATCTGGCGCAGGACCGGCTGGTCCGGCGCGTAGCCAAAAGTCACCGAGTCGAACGCCACATCGAGCGCGCCCGCCGGGATGATCTGCGCGGCGGTGTCGGCGACCTGGGGCAGAGCGCTGTGCGTCTCCAGCAGATCGTTCACCCGCGAGACGCTGGCGCTGATCGTCTGGAGGCGCTCTACCTGATTGGACAGGTCGGTCAGCGGACGATTGAGCAGGATGACGTAGTTCATCAGCAGGTAGACGCCGCCGAGAGTCAGAGCGCCCTGCTCGTAGAGGAGCGCGCCGGTGACGAAGGCGACACTGAAACCGGCGGTCAAAATCATGCCGCTGGTCGATTGGAAGAGGCTGTTGTAGAGCACCGTGCGCGACCATCGTCGGCGGATTTCCTGATGAATGTCGCCCAGCCGGTCGATGACGTAGCCGCCCGCCCCGTTGGCGCGCAGGTCTTCCATGCCGCCGAGGTGTTCCTCGATGAAACCGGAGAGCCGGGCGAAGATTTCGCGCAGCGCTCTGGCGGGTTCGATGGCGACGCCGCGCAGCCGATAGAGGACGAACAGCGCTGCGCCGGCGAACAGCGTATAGACCAGCCCGGCGCGCGAATCTTCCAGGAAGAGCGCGATCAGGATGCCGCCCGCCAGCAGCAGGCTGCCGACGATGCGGATGAAGAACTGCGAGAAGAATTCGGCAAGCTGCGAAATATCCCCGTCCACCCGCTCGATCAGCGTGCCGGCGTTTGTCGCCTGATGAAACGTCATGTCCAGCCGCAGAACGTGCGCCAGCACATCAGACCGCAGCGCGTTGGTTGCCGTCCATGCCACCCGTTCGCCCAGGGCGGTGGTGCTGAGGCTGACGACCTGCTGCACCAGCGCCAGCCCGATGAACGCCAGCGCCTGTACCGTCAGCTGGTCGGCGGCGGGGTCGGGCTGATCAGCGGCAGTCGCCGGCGGTACGGTAGTTGCCAGGTCGATCACGCCTCGGCTGACCTGAGGGATGATCACTTGCAGGACGATGCCGGCGAGCAGACAGAGTGCCAGCAGGGCGAAGCGCCCGCGCTGAGGTCGCAGATAATGCGCCAGCAGGGTGAAATAACGGGAAACCGGGATCAGGGACATAAACGCTACCTTGTGAGGACGTGTTACCAACTATACCTCACGAGGCGTCAACTAACGAAAACGGATGCCGCAGCATCCGTTTTCGTTAGAGTCAGTGATGAGGAGCGATCAGCTTTCTGCGGCAGGCTCGGCAGGGGTTTCCTGGGCAGCGGCGGCAGCTTCATCGACTGCCGGCGCTGCTGCGCCTTCCGCCGACGCGCCTGCCGGGGCAGCGCTGCCTTCACCCTCCGGGGCTGCATCCGTGCCCCAGCGCTGCGTGAAGCCAACCCGCCGCTTTTCCGGCTCCAGGTGGCTGATACGCAGGCTGAGGCGGTCGCCCTTCTTCACGTAGCTGTAGGGTTCCTTCAGCGAGCCGTCGCCCATTTCGCTGAGGTGCAGCAGCCCTTCCAGTCCGTCGTCGAGCGCCACGAACGCGCCAAAGTCCACCACGTTGGTGACCGTGCCGTCCACCAGCTGCCCCTCGTGGTAGCGCGACTGTGCCACTTCCCAGGGATCGGGGAGCAGGCGCTTGCGGCTCAGGGCGATGCGGTTGGTATCCTTGTCCAGGCTCAGGACGTAGACTTCGATATTGTCGCCGACCTTCAGCACGTCGCGCGGATGATCGACGCGATGCCACGCCAGTTCGCTGACGTGGATCAAGCCGTCCGCGCCGCCGAGGTTGACGAACGCGCCGAAATCGCGCAGACCGGTCACGGTTCCGCGCACGATGTCGCTTTCCTTGAGTTCCGCAAGCAGGCGAGCCTTCTGCTGCGCGCGCCATTCACGCTGCGCTTCGCGCTCGCTGAAGATCAGCCGCCGGCGGCTTTGATCGACCTCGATCACCTTGACGACCAATCCCGTCCCAACGAGATCGTCCCAGGTGTCGCGGCTGCCCGACGACCCCGTCGTGATCAGGTGGGAGCTGGGGATGAACCCTTCCAGCCGGTTCCAGTTGACCAGGATACCGCCCCGGTTATGTCCCTTGACCGTGACCTCGACCACTTCTTCGGATGTCAGCAGCGCGCGGGCTTTTTCCCAGTCGTACTGCTGCAAACCCATATTGATCGAGACGATCAGGTTGTCATCCTGATCGCGCGGGTTCATCACGTAGACCGGAATCTCCGCGCCGACCCTGAGGCTGTCTCGAAACTTCGGTTCAAGCCGCTCCAAATCGCTGACGGGTACGATGCCGTCGCGCTTCGCGCCGAGATCGACGATGATCTCGCGGCGGTCGATTTGCAGGATGACCGCGCTGCGAATTTCACCGCGTTGGGGCGGGAGGTACTCGAATGTCGATTCTAACAGCTCACGAAATTCGTCACCGTAGGACTGACGATCCTGCTCGTTTCCGTTTTGTTCACTCGCCATCTAATCACTCACCTTACGAGAAGAGGTACAAGACCCGCCATCCCTGAAGGCGTCGGGTTTGCTCGCGCTTCGCAGCGTCGCAGAGAAGTCTGCTATCGACTACCATAGGAATTATGCTGATCCTATCCATCATTATAGCAGGGATGGATTGGAAGTGGATTAATGCTCGGTTATTTTGCCCAACTGTTCACGGCTCGGCTTAATTCGCCAGCGGCACAGAGACATCCATATCGCGCATCCCTCGGTCGATTTCCCAGGGATAGACGATGTAGGCGTCGGTGATGTCGCCATAGAAGTCGGGTTTTTCGTTTTCGAACAGCGACCGGTACGGATTATAGTGAAGGACGCAGTTGTAAGGAGTGGCGCTCGCCGCCAGCAGGCGTTCACGCACGGCGACGCTGGTGCGCCCTGTGCCCCAGACATCATCGACGACCAGCACGCGCCGGGTCGTCACCAGCGAGTCGTCGGGGAACTGCAAAAACTGAGGCCACGCCATCAGACCCGCCGCCTTGGAGGGAAAATCAACGGCGGCGGTGAGGACGTTGCGGATGTCGAGCGCCTCTGCGAGCAGCCCGCCGGGGATGACCCCGCCGCGCGTGATCATGATCATCGTCGAAAAGGTCGCCACCGCCCGGATGCGCGGCGCCAGCTTGTCGATGACGCGATCCACGTCGCTCCAGGTGAGGACTTCGGTACGGTTGGGGTTGGCGGGACGGTCGATCATGGCGCGTTCCTGAAGTTAGTCATAAAAATGTTATTATACCCCAGACGCCGGACCTCGACGCGCTGGACTCAACTCCTGAACGGGCGGAAGCCCAGACAAGGCGGTACTATCGTGATTCACGCTATCCACCACGTCCAGATCACCATCCCCATCGGACAGGAGGAGGCTGCGCGCGCCTTCTACTGCGGACTGCTCGGTCTGCCGGAGATCGAAAAGCCGGAGTCGCTCAAGCCGCGCGGCGGCTTCTGGCTGCTGGTCGGCGATCAATCGGTCCACGTCGGCGTTGAAGATGGGATAGAACGCCGCGCCACCCGCGCGCATGTCGCCTATCTGGTGGACGATCTGGCGGGCTGGCGCGTTCTGCTGACGGCGGCGGGCTTCACGCCGGAGACGGGCATCCCCATCCCCGGCTATGACCGCTTCGAGTGCCGTGACCCCTTCGGCAACCGCCTGGAGATGATCCAACCGCTGGATTCCTCGTCAGGCGACTGAAAAAAGGTCAATCCGGCTCCAAGCCCTCGAAGATGAACAGGCGGCTCAAGCCGCGATCTGACACGTAAGGGATGTAGCCGGCGGCGCGGGAACGCGCGTACGAATCGGCGATATGGTCCGGCTGGCGGCTGTAATTGACGGTCAGCACCAGCTTGCCGGCATCGACCCAGCGGGCGAGATCGGCTTCGCGGAGACGAGTCCAGTCCGCCGGCGAAGGCTGGTGATCGAGCGGATAGCCGTAGTACAGGCTTTCGACCAGGATGCCGGTGACCGTCTCCAGATAGCCGGGCGCGGGATCGCGGAAGGGGATGTCTTCGCCGTTGATGGTGAAGACGCCGAAGCCCGGCGACCGCCGCCGGGCGTGGTCGGCAATCGCCATGACGAACGCCGACATCTCGGCATAGGCGGACGTTCGCCCCTGTTCCGCATAATACGTCGCCGCATCCACCCGGTCGAGCAGCACGCCGTCGAAACCCATGTCGATGATCCGGTCCAGGTAGGAATCTGCGCCGTCGATGAGGATCGCCTGCCAGCGCGGGTCCCAGTAATGCACCCAGATGTCGCCCGCCCAGGTCCCATCCGGCGAATCAGCCCAGTCGGGGCGAGAACCGGTCATGCTCCATTCCGGCTGCCAGTAGTACTGGAAGGTCGCCGCCTGTCCGATGCTCATGTAGGCGACGACCAGTTTTTCGCCGCCGGCGCTGTGCCGCAGCCGTTCGATGTTGGCGGCGCTGCCGCCCGCCAGGGCGATGTCGGCGATCACCAGATCGTAGGCGGTCGGGGCGAGACGGTCAACGCGCGCCCGCTGAAGCTGGATGATGTAGTCGGTCACGGCTGACCAGTCGCGCGGCGCATCCTGGACTGCCGTGACCGACGTGCTGAACATCAGCACAGCGAGCGCGATGAGTGTTCCCAGGGTGTACCGCCGGCGGAGACGCTTCACGAGATTCAGCCTTCCATTCAGGACACAATCAACCCTTCAACCCGCTGAGCGAGAAACCGCGCACCACCCAGCGGTTCATGACCATGTACAGGATCAGGATCGGCATGACGATCAGCACCGACGCCGCCATCTGTAAGCCGACATCACTGGTGTGGCGGTCGTTGTACCAGGTCAGGATGATCGGCAGGGTGCGCACATCGACATCGCGCAGCACGATCAGGGGCCACAGGTAGGCGTTCCAGTTGGAGATGAAGACCAGCACGCCAAAGGTCGCCAGCGGCGCGAGCATTTGCGGCAGGACGATGCGCAGAAATATCTGCCACTCGTTCGCCCCGTCGACTCGCCCGGCGTCGAGCAGTTCATCTGGTACGGAGAGCATGAACTGGCGCATCAGGAAGATGCCGAAGGCGTTGACCCAGCTCAGCGCGACCATGCCGAGCAGATTGTTGGTCAGGTCGAACTTGAGGAGGACCAGATACGACGGGATCATCGTCAGCTGGAAGGGGATCATCATGGTGATCAGGATGTAGGAAAACAGGGCGCGCTTGAAGCGGAAATTGAACTTGGCGAAGACGTAGCCGAAGAGTGCGCTGGTGAAGGTGTTGGTGATCACGTTGATGATGGCGATCAGGCTGCTGTTCAGATAGAAACGTTCCAGCGGCAGGCTTTCATCGTTGAAGATGGTGGTGTAGTTGTCGGTGGTGAACTCGCGCGGGAAAAAGGACTGCGCCGACGGGTTGATGATCTCGGCGTGGGTCTTGAAGGACGCCAGAATCGTCCAGGCGAAGGGCAGCAGGGTCAGCAGTCCGCCCAGCGCCAGGAGGACGTAGACCATCAGCTTGCTGTCCATGCGCCGCTTCTGCTGTGTCATCGCTCAATACTCCCAGTTGGTGCGCAGGACGCGCGTCTGAATGATGGTCAGCACGGCGACGAACAGGAACATGACGACGGCAATCGCCGCCGCCCAGCCCATGCGCTCGAAGCGGAAGGCGTTTTCGTAGATATCCAGCACCAGCACCCGCGTCAGCCCGATCCGCCCTGGTCCTCCCTGGGTCATCACCTGGATGATGTCGAAAACCTGAAACGAGGAGATCACCGTCAGCACCGAAGTCACCATGATCGTCGGACGCAGCAGGGGCAGGGTGACGTAGCGGAAGACATCCCAGTGCGTGCCGCCATCAACGCGCGCGGCGTCCTTCAGGCTGTCGGGAATACCCTGCAAGGCGGCGATGAAGATGACCAGGTTGTAGCCGAAATCCTGCCAGAGATAGGCGATGACCACCGCCGCCATCGCCGCCGGCACGCCCAGGATGGTGGCGGTCGGGTCCTGCAGCCAGGCGACCGGCGTCGCGCCGATGGTGCGCAAGCCGTTGTTGAGCAGCCCGTACTGGGCATTGAAGATATAGCCCCACATGACGGCGACGCCGACGGACGAGGTGACCACCGGCAGGAAGTAGAGGGTGCGGAAGAGCGAGCGGAAGAAGCTGTTGGTCGATTCGATCAGCACCGCCAGCGGGATGGTGATCAGCATGTTGAGCGGCAGGACCAGCAGCGTGAAGCTGAGCGTGTTCAGCAGGCTGTTCTGGAAGATGCGGGCGTCGCGCCCGGCGCCGCTGAGCATGAGCTGGAAGTATTCCAGCCCGACAAACGGGTTGTCGCCGCCCAACCCCAGCAGGGGACCGCCGATGCGGCGCGGGCTGTAGTCGAAGAACGCCAGGGCGAACGCCCACAGCAGCGGGAACACGCTCAGCGTCGCCAGGTAGAAGACGAGCGGTGTGACGGTCCCCGCTGCCATGCCCTGCCGGCGCAGCTTCGGCGCGTTTGACGCCGGCGAAAGCGCCCACAGCGCCCCCAGACCGACCAGCCCGCCGAGCAGGCTGACCCAGGGAGCGACTCCAGGTAGGATGCCGCCGAGCAGAGCCAGCGCCAGCCGTCCGACGATCTGCGCGGAGATCACGCCGACGATCAAGCCGAGCAGCGCACCGCGCCAGGGGTTCAGCCCCTTGCGGTCGTAGATCAGCGGCGTGACCGAGGTTCCGAGGAACGCCCCGATCATCAGCCAGTACAGCGTGAAAGCATCATAGTTGTAGGTTGGCATGGTGCTCTGTCCGCTCCATCTCGCAGGCTGTGAGAAAATGGGGCATCCCAGGAGGGCGACCCGCCGGCTCACCCTTACGCCTGATTGCTCGTAGGGGAGACCCGCCGGGTCGCCCGCTTGGATGGTGCATCCGACAATTCGACCGAATTCTCGGCGGGACGCGCAGAAGCGCGCCCCCGCCTAAAACGTGGCGTTGGCGTCTTCCTCGATGAGCATCAGCGCCTCATCGACGGACATCAAGCCCTGGAGGGTATCCAGGATGTACGGGTAGACGATGTCGTAGAAGACCAGATCGCGGTCGGGCATGCGTCCGATGTAGCGCCCATACTGAAGCAGTGGCAGGTTCGCTTCCAGCCAGGGCAGCGCAGCGAGCAGATCGCCGCGCGCCGCGTCGGTCTCGACGATCTCGCGCAGCGCCGGAATCGTGCCGGAGGTGACGTTCCAGCCGAGCGCGTTTTCCGCGCCAGCGGTCGCGAACTGCACGAAGTCCCAGGCGATATCGGCATGCGGGCTGTTGCCGGCGACCGCCAGACCCCACCCGGAATCTGCCGCGAACAGCGGGTCGGCGCTGCCGAAAGAGGGTAGGGCGACGTAGCCGAATTCGCCGAAATCGGGGAAGTCGGAGAGACCGAAGGCGACCGCCCAGGGACCGATCAGCGTGATCGCTGCCTGGTTGGTGAAGAAGGCGTTGCCGCCCCAGTTGGCGGAGTCGTTGAAGAGCACCGGGTCTATTGCGCCGGACTCCACCAGGCTGATCATCTGTTCCAGTGTATGGCGGGCGGCGTCGGTGTTGAAGGTGAAGGCGGACCGATCTTCGTTCCAGTAATCGCCGCCGTTCTGCAGGATGCCGGCGAGGAAGCCGAAGGCGATGGCGTCGGCGTTGGTGAAGTGATAGCCCGCGACGGTCATCAAGCCGTCGCTGCCGGTCTGCGCCAGCGCGACCGCATCGCTGCTCAGTTCGTCCAACGATGTCCAGGCGGGCGGATAGGTCAGCCCGGCGGCTTCGAACATCGCCTTGTTGACCAGCACCGTCCCGTATTCCATATTGAATTCCTGCGGCAGCCCGTAGACCTGATCATCGCAGAGGTAGCCGCCGACGGCAGCATCGAAGAACTGGCTGGTGTCTACCAGCCCGGCGGGCATCGCCGCCAGACGGTCGGCGTAGCTGCACGTCCAGGAGCCGAACAGTCCCAGGATGTCGGCATTGTCACCGGCAGGCAGGGCGGTCTGGAGCGTCTGGATGAACAGGTCGTATTCAAACGTTTCCATATCGATGGTCACGTTGGGGTGCAGCGCGGTGTAGGAGTCGATGAGCGCCTGAGTGCCGGTGTTGAAGTTGGCTTCCTGATGCACCCACAGCCGCAGCGTGACGGGCGCATCCTGGGCGGCGGCGCTGACAAGGGGAAGAGCAAGCGCCAGGATAACGAGTACAAAAACGATCCGTTTCAT
This sequence comes from Anaerolineae bacterium, assembly GCA_016789005.1. GTDB lineage: Bacteria > Chloroflexota > Anaerolineae > Aggregatilineales > Phototrophicaceae > Flexifilum. The sequence goes on along the minus strand of JAEURA010000106.1, from coordinate 11,715 downwards.
TGCCAAAATCTCCTGTACCAATAGCGAACGGGACATCTTGTCCGGCGGCGTGGTGCGCGAATATTCTGGAGTGTTGGACCGGTCTGCCGAGCCGCCGGTGCTGCGCATTTGTGCGCGATCTTGATTGGATGAAGTGCAATATATCGCGATTTTGATTGACACGCAAGAGGTTCAGGGCTACTATTAGGCGAAAGAGAGTCCTTTGAGACGCTGAAATGCGCAGGTCTGATCAGGAAATGATGCCGGGAATCGTGCAAAATGACTAAAGTTGCCATCATCGGCGCGGGCAGTGCCGTGTTCGCCTACGAGATCATGCGGGATGTGCTGGTCACGCCGGGCTTGGACGCTGGCACGTTCGCCCTGGTCGATATCGATGGCGAGCGTCTGGAACTGGCGCACCACATCGCCGAGAAGCTGATCGCCGCGACCGGGCGGAACTGGTCAGTGGAAGCCTCGACCGAACGGACGCAGGTGATCGCCGGGACGGATTATCTGATCAACACCATCGAAGTCGCCGGCATGGCGAATGTCCGCCACGACTTCGACATTCCGATGAAATACGGCGTGGACCAGTGCATCGGCGACACGATCGGACCCGGCGGCATCTTCAAGGCGCTGCGCACCCTGCCCGCCTGGCTCGACATCCTGCGCGATACCGAACGTCTGGCTCCGGGCGCGCTGGTCATGAACTACACCAACCCCATGTCGCTGACCTGCCTGACCGGCGTGCGGGCGTCGCCTCTGCCGATCGTCGGGCTGTGTCACTCGATTCAGAACACGCAGGAACAGGTGGCGGGGTATCTCGGCGTGCCGCCGCGCGATCTCAAATTCCGTTCCGCCGGCATCAATCATCTCGCCTGGCTGCTCGATCTGACCTACCAGGGCGAACCGATGTACCCGCGTCTGCGCGAAGCCGCCAAAGACCCGGCGATCTACGAACAGGACCCGATCCGCTTCGAGATGATGCTGCACCTCGGCGCGTTCGTCACCGAAAGCAGCGGGCATTTCTCGGAGTATGTGCCGTATTTCCGCAAACGCCCTGATCTGGTAGCGAAGTACACCCGCCCTGAATATTTGGGCGAGACCGGCTTCTATGCCAACAACTGGCCCAGCTGGCGGGCGGAGGCTGATGACTGGATCCGCCAGATGATCGCCGGGACGGCGGAACTTGAACTGGAGCGGGGACCGGAATACGCCTCGGCGATCATGGCGGCGGTCGAGACCGACACGCCGACGGTCATCTACGGCAACGTCCCCAACACCGGCTTGATCACCAACCTGCCGCAGGACGGCGTGGTGGAGGTCGCCTGCCTGGTCGATGAAAAGGGCATCCAGCCGACCTACTTCGGCGCGCTGCCCGCGCAGCTGGCGGCGCTGGATCAGGCGCACATGGCGGTACACGATCTGGTCGCGACGGCGATCCTGGAGCAGAATCGGGAAGCGGCATTCTACGCGCTGATGCTCGACCCGCTCACGGCGGCGGTCTGCTCGCCGGCAGAGATTCGGGCGATGTTCGACGAGATGGCGGCGACCGAAGCCGCTTATCTGCCGGACTGGATGCGGCTGTAGCGCAGCACTTCGGACTGGAGCACGCCATCAACAGGGACGCTGGCACATGAACGACATTCCGCTGAGCGTATTTCGACCGGTTCCCAGGCTGGTCGTCAAGTCGACGACGGTGACCCGGGCGAAATTCCCGGTCATCGATGCCCATAATCACCTCGCCGAGCCTTTCGGCGGCGGCTGGGACCAGCGCCCGATCGCGGCGCTGCTCGACCGGCTGGATGAAGCCGGAGTGCGGCTGTACGTCGATCTCGACGGCGGCTGGGGCGAAGACCTGCTGCATCGCCATCTCGACGGCATCAAGGCGCATGCCCCGGAGCGCTTCCGCATCTTTGGAGGTGTCGACTGGTCGAAATGGGCGGAACTGGGCGACGGATTCGGGCAGTGGGCAGCCGACCGTTTTCGTCAGCAGGTGGCGCGCGGCGCGGATGGCTTGAAGATCTGGAAACCATTCGGGCTGCACGTTCGTGATCAGCATGGGGTTCTGGTCGCCATCGACGATCCCCGACTCGATCCGCTGTGGGCGACCGCCGGTGAACTGAATCTGCCCGTCATGATCCACGTCGCCGATCCGGTCGCCTTCTTCGACCCGCTGGATGCCACCAACGAGCGCTTCGAGGAGCTGAACGCGCATCCGGATTGGCAGTTTCCCAGCCCGCCGTTCCCGCCGTTCATGAAGATCATGACCGACTTTCACAGCCTGGTGGCGCGCCACCCTCAGACCACCTTCATCGGCGCGCATGTCGGCTGTTACAGCGAAAACCTGGGCTGGGTGGGGCAGATGCTCGACGACTGCCCGAATTTCTACGTGGACATCAGCGCCCGCATCAGCGAGCTGGGGCGTCAGCCCTACACGGCGCGCCGCTTCTTTCTGCGCTACGCCGACCGCATCCTCTTCGGCATCGACGCCGGCGCTGATCTCGATACGTACCACATCTACTACCGTTTTCTGGAGACGGACGACGAGTATTTCAACTACGGCGCGGGAGCCATCCCCGGTCAAGGGCGCTGGCAGATCTGCGGGCTGTCCCTGCCGGATGAGGTGCTGGAGAAGGTCTACTTTCGCAACGCGGAAAGGCTGCTGGCGCGCCGATGACCCCGTCCATGCTCATCGACTGTGTGACCCCCAACGCCGCGCTCGACCGCACCCTGGTTGTGCCCGGTTACCAGCAGGGCGGGGTCTTTCGCCCGCAAAAGATGATTCTCGCCGCCGGCGGCAAAGGGATCAACGTGGCGCGCGCCGCCGCCGTCCTGGGGGGGAAGGCGCGCTGCTTCGGATTCGTCGCCGGGCATTCGGGCAGGCTGCTGACCGATCTGGCGGTCCATGAAGGGCTGCTCTGCCGCTTCACGCCGCTGGCGGCGGGCGAAACGCGCACCTGTACCATCCTCGCCGATCCCGACCTGGGCATGACCACGCTGGTCAACGAGGCGGGGGCGGCGACTGCGGCGCTGGATTGGGCGCGGCTGCGCGCCGATCTGCTGGCGGACGCTGAACCGCGCATGATCTGCTTTTGCGGCAGCCTGCCGCCTGGCTCGCCTCTGGACTCCTTTGCGGAACTGCTCGGTGATTGCGCGGCGGCGGGGCACAGCGTCTGGGTTGATACCAGCGGTGCGGCATTGATGACAGCGTCGAAGGTGCGGGGGGTGAACCTCAAGGTCAATGACGAAGAGGCGTCGGCGCTGACCGGTGCGCCGATCACCTCGCCAGAGACCGCTGCCGCGACTGCCTCCCATCTGGCAGCGGCTTCCGGCGCGTTCGCGGTGATCACGCTGGGCAAGGACGGCGCGATTCTGGTGGCAGGCGGGCGCGCCTGGCTGGCGAAGCCACCGCACATCGCCGTCAAGAGCGCTGTCGGCAGCGGCGATTCGTTCCTCGCCGGGCTGCTGGTCGCCCTTGGCGCTGGCGAAACGCCGCAGACGGCGCTGCGCATGGCGGCGGCGGCGGGCGCGGCGAATGCCCAGTCCTATGGTGGAGGGCAGTTCACCCTGGAGTCTTTCCGGGCGGCGTTCGAAGCGACGACCCTTACGCCCGTCGCCGGCTAGGCGCTGGAGATCAAACGATGGCAAACTCTGACCTGTTGGGATTGGAACGTCAGGAAAAGATCGCCCAGGCGCTCGAACAGCGCGGCACGCTGACCGTCGCCCAGATCAGCGCGATGTTCGAAGTGAGCGAGGCAACGGTACGGCGCGATCTGACGGCGCTGGCAGCGCGCGACGTGATCCGCCGCGTGCATGGTGGGGCGATGGTGCACCACGCCGTCGCTACCAGCGAAGCGCCCATCATGCATCGCCAGAAGCAGAACGCTGAGGTCAAGCAGCGCATCGGCAGGGCGGCGGCGCAGCTCATCCGCAGCGGCGAAACGGTCCTGTTGATCGGCGGCAGCACCGGGCTTGCCGTCGCTCGCGAGCTGGCGCACCATGCTAGTTTGACGATTGTGACGGACTCGCTGCTGGTGGCGAATGAACTCATGCGGCAGGGCATTCACCGGGTGATCATGCTCGGCGGCATGATCGACGCCAACGAATTCGCCGTTCGGGGCACGCTGTCGCGGCTGATCCTCGCCGAACTTCAGGTGGACAAGGTGATCGTCGGCACCAAGGCGATCTCGGCAGAACGCGGGCTGAGCGCCGAAAGCGCTGAAGAAGCCGAGTTGTTCCGCAGCTACCTCAAAGCCGGACACAGCGTCATCGTGGTGACCGACAGCAGCAAGTTCCGGCAGTCGGCGCTGGCGCGCATCGCACCGGTGGAATCCATCGATATCCTGGTGACGGACAGCCATCTGCCGGAAGACGTTGCCGAAAAACTGCGCGAAGCAGGGGTGATCATCCAGATCGCCGAGTGAGCGAGGCGGCACGCCTTAAGGTGGGTTTCGCTTCTTTTCAACGGTCGAGCCAGCGGCTCGCCCCTACAGCCGATCATTCGTAGGGGCGACCCGCCGGGTCGTCCGCTTGTGGATTGCTTTCAAGACTTCTTTTTGTCTTCAGAATCGCGCCGCTCTGCGACAACCCCATCCAGATTCTCCCACAGTCCTCCGCTGGACCTGCTGTTAATCCAGAACGCCCAGAGCATCTGACGCGCCATCTTCGACGCGCATCCACCCAACTTTCCGCAAACGTATGCATAAACCAACACCTGTGCGTGTTGTCTGAACTTGACAGTTTTGCACAAACGCTTCGCTCAGACGACCCTCGCCTTGACAGGTTTCGCCAATTTGTTGACAAGCATTGGCACTCATGTTATCTTGAATTTGCAAGCGCTTGCAAATCTGGCGCAGCGAATACGAAAAGCCTGTACAGGACGCCCACGCTACAATTGCATTCATTGACTGAATGATCTTTTGGGAATGTGTACAGATGGACAGCAGCCGAAAGAAGAGTACGCGGGTCACCATTCTCGATGTCGCCAGAGAGTCCGGCGTCTCGTACTCGACCGTATCGCGGGCGCTCAATGGGTTCGACTTTGTGAAGGGCGCGACGCGCGACAAGGTGCTGGCGGCAGCCGAAAAACTGGGCTACGTCGCCAACGTCCAGGCGCGCAGTCTTGCCGGGGGCAAGACCCGAATCATCGGGCTGCTCGTCCCTGGGCTGGACAACGGCTACATCGGGGAGATCGTACGCGGCGTCGACGAGGAGATCGCCAAGGCGAACTACGACCTGATGCTCTACACCACGCGGCGGCGAGTTGGACGCGAAGCGATGTATATCGACGCCATCAGCAACGGACCCTCCGACGGGATCATCCTGATCGTGCCGCTGCTGGAACGCGAGTATCTGACGGCGCTGCGAGAGCACCACTTTCCGTACGTGCTGGTGGACCAGATCGACCCCCAGATGCACAGCCCGATGGTCGATGCCACCAACTGGCAGGGCGCCTACGACGCGACCAAGTATCTGATCGACCTTGGACACCGGCGCATCGGCTTCATCACCGGGCTGCGCGCCATTCAGAGCGCCCTGGATCGGCTGGATGGCTACAAGGCGGCGCTCGCCGATCACGGCGTGCGCTTCGACGAGACGCTGATCGCCGAAGGGGATTTCTTCACGCCGGGTGGGTATGCAGCGGCGCAGAAGCTGCTCAAACACAAGCCGCGCCCGACCGCCGTGTTCGCATCGAACGACCTGATGGCACTGGGGGCGATGCAGGCGATTCGCGACCAGGGACTGGAAATTCCCGAAGATATATCCGTCCTGGGATTCGACGACATCCCGCAGGCGTCTATGGTTCACCCGCAGCTGACGACAGTGCGCCAGCCGCTCGAACAGATGGGACGGGTGGCGGTGAGCCTCCTGATTGAGCAGATTGAGAGACCTGACAACCTTGAACGCGCCGCGCGGCGAGTCACACTCGCGACGCGCCTGATAGAGCGCGAGTCCTGCGCAGCAGTGCCGACTTCGGACATGAAAGGTTAACCGAACAGGAGGCAGTATTGAACTGAACCCCATTCAACCGGCTTACGACAACTCTCTTGACATGAAACTCATTAGGAGGATTCAATGCGTACCCAGCGTTTGATGGTGTTGATGGCGGCGGTTCTGCTGCTGGCTCTGTCGGTAGGCGCGGTCGGCGCACAAGACCCCGTGACGATTGAATGGTGGACGATCTACACGACCCCGCCGGAACTGCCCGCCCTGGCAGAGACGCTCGCTGCCGAATTCATGGCGATGCACCCGGAAGTGACCATCGAGATCACCCATCTCGAAAATGAAGCCTTCAAGGAACGTCTGGCGACCCTGATGCAGTCGGGCGACGCGCCGGACCTGTTCCAGAGCTGGGGCGGCGGCGTGCTGTGGAACTATGCCGAAGCCGGACTGCTGCGCGACATCACGCCGGAACTCACCGCCGATGGCGGAGCCTGGCAGAACAGCTTCAGCGCTCAGGCGGCGCTCAACCTGTACAGCCACAACGGCGTCTACTATGGTGTGCCGATGACCTTCGGCGCGGTCGGTTTCTGGTACAACCGCCGCCTGTTCGAAGAAGCAGGTATCGAGGGCGTTCCGGCGACCTGGGCTGAATTCCTGGCGGACGTGCAGCTGCTCAAGGATGCCGGCATCACCCCGATCGCCCTGGGCGAGAAGGACAAATGGCCCGGTCACTTCTGGTGGGTCTACCTGGCGATTCGCGAAGGCGGTCAGGCGGCGTTTGAAGCGGCATACAATCGTGAAGGAACTTTCGCCGATGCGCCTTTCGTGGCGGCGGGCGAACGGCTTCAGGAACTGATCGCGCTGGAACCCTTCCAGACCGACTTCCTGGCGATGGGTTACGGGCAGCACGCCGGCTTGGTCGGCAACGGCGAGGCGGCGATGGAGCTGATGGGTCAGTGGGCGCCTGGCGTGCAGAGGGGCAACAGCGAAAGCGGTGAAGGACTGCCGGAAGGCGAGCTGGGCTGGTTCCCATTCCCGATCGTCGAGGGCGGCGCGGGCGGACCCTCTGATGTTCTGGGCGGCGGAGACGGCATCGCGGTCGGCAAGAATGCGCCCGACGCGACGATTGAATTCCTGCGCTACCTGACGACCCCGGAAGTTCAGATTCGCTACTCTGATCTGAACATCGGTTTCATCCCGACGGTCGTCGGCGCGGAGTCGGCGGTCACCGACCCGCTGCTGCAAGCTGTGTCGGCGGCGCGCAACGACGCCGGGTACTATCAGCTGTACTACGATCAGTTCCTGCCGCCGGCTGTCGCCCAGGCAGTGCTGGATGCGGTGGAAGGATTGTTCGTGGGGACGCTGAGCGCGGCGGACGCTGCCCAGTCGATTGAAGACACGGCTTCCTTCGAGCTTGAATAGCCTGGCATGACCGGCGGGGCGGGGATGTCCGTCACAGGATGTCCCCGCCTTTTATGTAAAAAGACCTGTTTGTGAGAGGACTCTCCTATGGCGAGCCGTTCGACCCCTCGATTTCGTTTCACCCAGCGCGAGCGCCCCGAAGCCAGCGAGCGCCCACGCACCAGGACCGAACAGCTCCTGACTATAGGATTGTTCGTTCTCCCCGGAGCCGTCATCTACACCATGTTTCTGGTCTTTCCCATCGTCCAGGCGAGCTACTTCAGCCTGCACGACTGGAACGGGCTGGGACCGGTCACCGATTACGTTGGACTGGGCAACTTCGAGCGCGCCTTTCAGCACAATGTCTTCCTCGATTCGGTCATCCACAGCCTCACCATCATGTCGCTTTCGCTGGCGATCCAGCTGCCGCTGGCGATCATGCTGGCGATCATGGTGGGGCGTAAACTGCCGGGGCGCATGATTTATCGCAGCATCTTCTTCATGCCCTACGTCTTTTCGGAAGTCGTCACCGCCATCATCTGGCTCTTCGTCTATAACCCCGGCGGCGGCATGCTGAACACCGTCCTGTCGTCGATCTTCCCCGGCTACGTGCCCCAGGGGTGGCTCGCCAACCGCGAGATCGCCCTGCTGGCGGTGTTCTTCGTCATCACCTGGAAATACTTCGGCTTGCACATGATCCTGTATATGGCGGGGTTGCAGTCGATCAACAGCGAAGTCGAAGAGTCGGCGCGCATCGACGGCGCCAACGAACTGCAGGTGCTGCGCTACATCACCCTTCCCCTGCTCGCGCCGACCATCCGCCTCAGCGTCTATCTTTCAGTGCTGGGATCGCTCAATCAGTTCGTGCTGGTCTGGGTGCTGACCGCCGGCGGACCTGCCAACGCGACTCAGGTCATGGCGTCCTACATGTACCGCTTCGGCATCAAGAGCTTCAACCTGGGCTACGGCAGCGCCGTCGCTGTGGTCATCTTCGTGATTTCGCTCATCTTCTCGATCGGTTACCAGCGTACGATCATGCGCCGCGATTACGCGGGGTCGGTCTAGGTCAGGGGGCATTTTCCAATGGCAGAGGCACTTGCGCCAATCACTTCCAGCCCACGCGCCCCGTATCGCCGCTGGCTTTCGCGCGGTTTTCAGTATCTCGTGCTGACCGCGCTGGCGTTCATCGTCCTGGGTCCCATCCTGACGGCGGTGTTGGGCGGGCTGAAGACGACCGGCGAGCTGTTCGCCGAGCCGTTCGGCTTGCCGACGATCCCGCGATGGGAGAACTATACCGACATCATCACCGGCGAACTGTTCTGGAGACAGCTCTTGAACAGCGCGATCATCGTCACCGGAACGGTCAGCCTGACGCTGATGACTTCGGCGCTGCTGGCGTTCGTCTTCAGCCGTCTGGTCTTCACCGGGCGGGAACTACTCTTCAACTTCTTCACGCTGGGGCTGCTCTTCCCCGTCACCATCGCCTTTCTGCCGGTGTTCATCCAGGTGCGTCAGATCGGCTTGATCGACAGCTATTTCGGCGTCATCCTGCCGCTGGTCGCCTTCGGCATCCCCGGCAGCACGCTCATCCTGCGCGGTTTCTTCCGGGCGATTCCCTCGGAACTGGAAGATGCAGCGTACATCGACGGATGCAGCACGCTGGGCTTCTTCTGGTATGTGCTGCTGCCGCTGGCGCGCCCGGCGCTGGGGGCTATCGTCGTCCTGCAGACCATCGTGTCGTGGAACGAATACTTCCTGCCGCTGCTCATCCTGACGGACGACTCCAAGTGGCCCCTCACCCTGGGGATCATGCAGTTTCAGGGACAGTATGGCACGGACTGGGGCAGGGTGATGGCGTTCGTATCGCTTCTGCTCGTCCCGGCGGTGCTGTTCTACATCCTGACCCAGAAATATATCGTCACCGGGCTGACGGGTGGCGAGCTGAAGGGATAGAGCCTGTTATGGACCACTTTGCGGCGCGAGCTTCCCCTCACCCCTAAATCCCCTCTCCCACGCGCGCGGGGAGAGGGGACTTGACTCCCCCTTCTCCCCGTATTTGTGGGAGAAGGGGGCTGGGGGGTTGAGGAGAGAGAAGTTGGTCGAGCCGCCGCCGGCTCGACCTCACGCGAGGGGGTAAGGGAGACCCGCCGGGTCGCCCGCTGTGACGGACAACCCGGATAGCTGTCCCGACGATCCGCCATGACCCCGGCTGCGCCACCGGCGCGACTTTATGACTTTCGATCTCACAGAAAGGCGAGGTGATGCGATCCTTGTTCGCCTTCTTCCTCATTCCTGCGCTCTTCACCAGCGCATTCGCCCAGACGGGCGGCGGCGCGGTCGAAACCGGGCAGTACCCCAACGTGCTCGCCGAGATCGGCTTGAGTGACGCCGAAATTCAGGCGCGGCTGGAAGCCGTCTGGCAGACGCTGTTCTACGGCGATGACGACACCGAGCGGGTGTATTACCCGGTTGGCGACGACATGGCGTATATCCTCGATGTCAACAACCAGGATGTTCGTTCCGAAGGGATGTCGTACGGCATGATGATCGCCGTGCAGATGGACCGTCAGGAAGAGTTCGACCGTCTGTGGACCTGGGCGAAGACCTACATGTATCAGTCACGCGGACAGTACCAGGGCTATTTCTCGTGGCACAACCGCGCCGACGGCACGCCAATCGACCGCAACCCCGCCTCTGACGGCGAAATCTGGTTCGCCACCGCGCTGTTCTTCGCCGCCGGGCGCTGGGGGAACGGCGAGGGCATTTACAACTATCAGGCGGAGGCGAACACCATCCTCAACGCCATGCTGCACACCGAAAGCCCGACCTCTGGCGCGACCAACATGTTCGATGCCGAGACGGCGATGGTGGTCTTCGTGCCGCAGTTCGGCAGGGTCAGCGAATTCACCGACCCGTCATACCACGTGCCGTTCTTCTACGAACTGTGGGCGCGCTGGGCGGATCAGGACCGCGAATTCTGGGCGCAGGCTGCTGCCGCCAGCCGGGCATTCTGGCATACGACGGCGCACCCGGAGACCGGGCTGATGCCGAACTATGCCGAATTCACGGGCGAGCCGGTGGTGTGGGGCGATTACGGCGAATTCTTCTATGCCGACGCCTGGCGGACTGCCATGAACGTCGCGGTCGATCATGCCTGGTTCACCGCCGACCCCTGGCAGGTCGAGCAGAGCAACCGTCTGCTGCGCTTCTTCTACGATCTGGGCATCAACCGCTACAATACCAGGTTCAGGATCGACGGCACGCCGGCGCAGCCCCAGCACCGCTCGCTCGGCTTGATCGCCATGAACGCGGTCGCGGCACTGGCAGCCGACGACCCGATCCGCCTGGAATTTGTGCAGGCGTTCTGGGATGCGGAACTGACCCGAGGGCAGTACCGCTACTATGACAACTTGCTCACCATGCTGGCGTTGCTGCATCTGAGCGGGCGGTTCCGGGTCTATGTTCCGGTCTGAGTTCCGGGGAACATCGAGGGAAAGAGGTATGCTGAAAGCCGGTGACATCCACATCCGCGATCCGTTCGTGCTGCCCGTCACGGGGGAGAAGCGTTACTACCTCTATGGGACGACGGGCGAGGAGGCGTGGACCAGCGCCGCGACGGGGTTGGATTACTACACCAGCGTCGATCTGCGGACCTGGGAGGGACCTTATCCCGCCTTCAGTCCGCCGGCGGGCTTCTGGGCAGACCGCAATTTCTGGGCGCCGGAAGTTCATGAATATCGCGGGCGCTTTTACATGCTCGCTACCTTCAAAGCCGAGGGCGTCTGCCGGGGGACGCAGATCCTTGCCGCAGATTGCCTGGAGGTCCCGTTTCTGCCGCACAGCCAGGGACCGCTGACTCCGCGCGCCTGGGAGTGTCTGGATGGAACCCTGTATGTCGATGTCGATAATCAGCCGTGGATGGTGTTCTGCCATGAGTGGGTGCAGGTGAGGGACGGGGAAATCTGCGCGCTGCCCCTGAGCGAAGACCTGACAATGGCGGTGGGGCAGCCGCGCCTGCTCTTCACGGCGTCCGAAGCGCCCTGGGCGAAAGAGATCGTCTCGAAGGACCGGCGGAGCTATGTCACCGATGGTCCCTGGCTGCATCGCCTGGCGAGCGGCGTGCTGATCATGCTGTGGTCCAGCTTCAGCGAGGGGGGCTACACCATCGGGGTGGCGCGCTCCGCCTGTGGCGACATCCTGGGTCCCTGGCGGCAGCAGCCGGAAGCGCTGTACGCCGGCGACGGCGGGCACTGCATGACCTTCCGCGCCTTCGACGGGCGGCTCTATCTGGCGCTGCATCGTCCCAACCCGTCGCCCTGCGAGCGTCCGCAGTTCATCCCCCTGCGCGAGACCGACTCGACGGTGGAGATCGGCTGATCCCGCCGCCTG
>JAEURA010000328.1 GCA_016789005.1 Anaerolineae bacterium | reverse complement strand
ACCCCCCCGCTCTCCCCACCCCCCCCTCTGCCCCTCTACGTGCGACGCGGCGCGCCGCCGTGTCTCCTGATCACCCAACCTGTATCATCCGCACGGGTGCGTCAATGGTTGCCGGGAGAGCCATCGGTTGGCGGGAGAGCCATCGGCTCTCCCCTACGACCCTCATGCGCGAAGACCACCGTAGGGGCGACCCGGCGGGTCGCCCGATCACCCAACCTGTATCATCCGTCCGAGAATAAGGAATCTTCCCGCCATCGGGCTGGATTCGCCGTCACGTACTGACGTATGCGACTGAGGTCTTCCTCATTGCGGATGATGTGATCGTGAAAACCGCGCTGCCAGATCAGTGGACGAGCTTCAGCGCCGGCGGTCTGCCAAATACGTCTCGTCGCCATCGATTTGAACTGCCCGACTACCGCACCCAGGGAACCGCTTTTTGCGCCGCCCTTCGCAGAGAACTTGTTCCCATCCTCCCCTGTATCTTTCGTTTGACTCGGCTCAGCACTCCCATCCCGCGCGCCATCGGCAATCCCGATGATCCCATGGAAGTGGTTTGGCATGACGACATAAGCATCCAAATAGACGCCGGTCCGCACATCTCCTGACCGCAGCCACTCCTGTTCAACGATCCTCCCCCACCAATTCAGGGCGACAGCTTCGTTCTGTACTACACCAAACAAACTGGCACGCAGGTAAGTGCAAACTGTGACAAAATACAACCCAGAATGCCGGTAATCATAGTCTTTGAGACGCAGCGGCTTTCGTTGAGGGTATTGTCGTTGCATTGTTCGTACCCAGTGATAGTTTCCAGTCCGTTTTCGCCGCAACCACCGTAGGGGCGACCCGGTGGGTCGCCCGCCTCCGCAACCAGAATCCACCGCACGATCCACGCGGAGGAGCCGAGCCGGCGGCACAACCAAGCGGGAGAGCCGCCGGCTCTCCCCTACGATCCCCGTTCGCGAAGACCGCCGTAGGGGCGACCCGGTGGGTCGCCCACCTCCGCAACCAGAATCCACCGCACGATCCACGCGGAGGAGCCGAGCCGGCGGCACAACCAAGCGGGAGAGCCGGCGGCTCTCCCCTACGATCCCCGTTCGCGAAGACCCCCGTAGGGGCGACCCGGTAGGTCGGATGCACGCATCCCCTCACATCCAGTCGGGCAGCGCCCCGCTGTCGAAGCCGAGCGCCGCCGGCGCGTTGCGGGCGATCATCCGCCCGCGCGAGACGACGTGCGTCGGGATGACCTGGTAGCGCAGCGCGTCAAACGGCGTGGCGGCAGGCAGCACCACCAGGTCCGCTGACCCGCCGACGCGAATCCCGTAATCGGCGATGCCCAGCGAGCGCGCCCCGTTTTCGGCGATCATGGCGAAACAGGCGTCGATCTCGCTCAGCCCGGTCATCTGCGCGACGTGCACCGTCATGTGCGCCACGCCGATCATGCTGCCCGTGCCGAAGATGTACCAGGGGTCATAGATGCAGTCCTGCCCCAGGCTGACGTTCACGCCGTTGGCGACCAGCTCCTTGATGCGTGTCAGCCCGCGCCGCTTGGGATACGTATCCTGCCGCCCCTGCAGGGTGATGTTGATCAACGGGTTGGCGATGAAATTGATGTTGGTGCGCCGCAGGAAGCCCATGAGCTTGAAGGCATAGCTGTCGTTGTACGAACCGAACGCCGTCGTGTGGCTGGCGGAAACGCGCTCTCCCCCGCCCCGCTTGATCGCCTCGGCGACGATCACCTCCAGGAAGCGCGATTGATCGTCATCCACCTCGTCACAGTGCACGTCGATCAGGCGGTCGTACTGCTCGGCGAGGTCGAAGATGCGGTGAATCGAGCGGACGCCGTCCTCGCGGGTCAGCTCGTAGTGGGGGATGCCGCCGACGACATCCGCGCCGCGCCGCAGCGCCTCTTCCAGCAGCCCGTCGTTCTCCGGTCGCGAATAGATGCCGTCCTGGGGGAAAGCGACCACCTGAAGGGTCGTCCAGCCCTTAACCTGCTCGCGCAGTTCCAGCAGCGCATCCAGGGCGATCAGGCGCGGCTCGGTGACATCGACGTGGGTGCGCACAACCAGCACGCCGTTCGCCGCCATCAGCTTGAGCGCCTCCAGCGCCCGCGCCTGCACATCCTCGCGGGTCAGCGATGCCTTGCGTTCGCCCCAGATCTGGATGCCCTCGAAGAGCGTGCCGCCGGCGTTGAAGCGCGGCTGCCCCGCCGCCAGCACCGAATCCAGATGGATGTGCGACTCGACGAACGGCGGAGTGACCAGCCCGCCGCCGCAGTCCGTCACCTCGATGGACGCCGGCGCTTCGATGCCCGGCGCGATTCGGACGATTCTGCCAAGCTCGATCAGGATATCGACGAGTCCCGCCCGGTCGCGCAGGCGGCAGTTCTTGAGGAGTCGGGTGTTCATGGAATCTCCTGGCAAAAAAGCACGAAGTTCTGGGGATAAGTTTGTCGGATTTTGGCGTAATGTGCTAAATTCAACCCATTAGTATTTTGTCCGGGACAATTTACCTTGTGCACGGAGGAAGAGCATGAAACTGCGCGCCACGTTCTTGTTGGTGCTGCTTTTCGGCAGCCTGGTCCTGGGGAGCGCCGTCAGCGCTCAGGATGAACCGCTGACGGTCTTCGCCGCCTATGCCACCCCCATCGAAGAACCCTGGGACGGTGTGATCCACGCGGCGCTGCAAGCGGCTGCCGACGAAGGTCGCATCGTCTACACCTATCAGGATGAGATCGGCTATTCCGGCGACATGGAAATCGTGCTGCGCGAAGTGGCGGAAGACGAAGCCCCAGCCATCATCTTCGGCGATGCCTTCGGCAACGAAGAAGCCGTGCGCCGCGTCGCCCGCGACTACCCGGAAATCGCCTTCGTCTTCGGGTCGGGCTTGGGACCGGCGCAGCCCAACCTGTCGGTCTTCGACAACTGGATTCACGAACCGGCTTACCTGAGCGGCATGTACGCGGGCGCGCTGACTGAAAGCGGCGTGGTCGGCGTGGTCGGCGGCTACCCGGTCCCGGAAGTCAACCGCATCGTCAACGCCTTCGTCCAGGGCGTCGCCGAATCCAACCCGGAAGCGACCGTGTTGGTCACCTTCATCAACAGCTGGTTCGACCCCGCCGCCGCTCAGGAAGCGGCGCTGGCGCAGGTCGATGCCGGCGCGGATATCCTCTTCGCCGAACGCTTCGGTCCCATCGACGTGGCGGCAGAAAAGGGTCTGCTGGCGTTCGGCAACATGAGCGACCAGAACGCACTCGCGCCGGAATCGGTCGTCACCGGTCCGGTCTGGGATATGGGCCCGACGGTCAACTTCGTCATCGATCAGGTGGCGGCGGGCAGCTACACCGGGCTTGACCTGAAGGACTTCTCGATGATGGCATATGGCGGAGCCAGCCTCGCTGACCTTCACGGGTTCGCCGACACCCTCGACCCGGCGCTGGTGGAAATGGTCAGCGCCCGCGAGCAGGAGATCGTCGACGGGCTGTTCCGCGTCAACATCGACGAAGATGTGCCGGCGGGCGCTTCCGTCCCCGGCGAAACGACCATCGGCGGCTGAGCCAGACGAGGCGTGAGAGATGAGGAATGAGGGATGAGAATGCCCGCGTGATGCGTGTGCTTCTCGTTCTTCATTCCTCGTGACTCAGCGTCTGCACCTCACCCTGTTTCCCTCTCCCTGAGGGAGAGGGACTTCACCCCTTCGGTCTGAGAGCGTGTCTGCAAAGCCGGTTTTCACACAACCTCACCCCCTACCCTTCTCCAATTGGAGAGGGGCGGTTGAGCGCAGCGAAATGGGGTGAGGTGAGCCGTTTGCAGACAGCCTCTGAGGGAGAAGGGGACGGGGGATGAGGGCTACAATCGACCCCTAGCACGGCGGACCCATCATGCCACCGATCATCGAGATGCGCGGGATTACCAAGCGATTCGGCGCACTGACCGCCAACGACGGCATCGACTTCAGCATCGAACCCGGCGAGATTCACGCCCTGTTGGGCGAAAACGGCGCGGGCAAATCGACGCTGATGAAGATCCTCTACGGCTTGTACCAGCCCGACGCCGGCGAAATTCGCATCAACGGGCAGCCCGTTCGGCTGACTTCCCCCGCCGAAGCCATCGTCAGCGGCATCGGTTTCGTCTCGCAGCACTTCGCCCTGGTCCCCAAGTTCACCGTCGCCGAAAACGTCGTCCTGGGTCACGAAGGTTCGCGCACCCTGCACCCTACGGCGATGAGCACCACGGTGATGGAGACAGCGGCGTCGCTGCGCCTGCTCATCGACGTGAACGCCATCGTCGGTCGGCTGTCGGTCGGGGAACAGCAGCGGGTGGAAATCCTCAAAGCCCTGTATCGCGACTGCAAAGTCCTGATCATGGATGAGCCGACGGCGGTGCTGGCTCCCGGCGACATCGCCGCCCTGTTCGACATCCTGCGCGTGCTGCAAGGGCGCGGCATGTCGGTCATCATCATCACCCATAAGCTCGATGAGGTCTTCGCCATCAGCCAGCGCGTGACCGTGCTGCGCCTCGGCAAGGTCGTGGGCGAGGTCAGGACACAGGACAGCACGCCGGCGGCGCTGGCGCAGATGATGGTCGGTCGGCAGACGGTCACCGTCGCCCGCAATACCGATCACCGCCGCCAGGATGCGGTCAAACTCGACGTGCGCGATCTGCGCTTGACCGACAAGCGCGGCGGTCTGCGCCTGCGCGGCTTGTCGCTGGAGGTGCGCGGCGGCGAAATCGTCGGAGTCGCCGGCGTGGCGGGCAACGGACAGAGCGAGCTGGTCTCGGTGCTGACCGGCATGGCAGCGCCGGATTCCGGTTCGGTGACGGTTGGCGGCGCGCCCCTGCCCTTCCGCGACCCGAAAGCCGTCTCGCGCCTCAAGGTCGCCCGCATCCCGGAGGACCGCCTCAAAGGGGTGATCGGCGATCTGTCGGTGCAGGACAACCTGATGCTGGAGTCGGTCGAGGATTTCACCCGGATGGGACACCTGGATCGCGCCCGCATCCGCGCCAACGCCGAAGCCCTGATCCGCGCCTTTCAGATCAAAGCCGCGCCCACCGATCTGGCGCGCACCCTCTCCGGCGGGAACATCCAGAAGATCATCCTGGCGCGCTCGCTGGGTCACGCGCCGGAGGTGGTGATCGCCGCGCAGCCGACGCGCGGGCTGGACATCGGCGCGACGGAGTATGTGCATCAGAAGCTGCTGGAACAGAAGGAGCGGGGCGCGGCGATCCTGCTGATCTCCGAAGACCTGGAAGAGATTCTGCTGCTGAGCGACCGCATCCTGGTCATCTACGAAGGGCGCATCGCCGGCACATTCGCAGCGCAGGACGCGCAAATCGACCAGATCGGCGCGCTGATGACGGGGGCGCATCCTCATGCTTAACCTGAAGATCGAACGCGGACCCGCGCCGCTGTGGCTGCGCCCGCTCATCCCGGTGATCGCCGTCGTGGTGACCTTCGCCCTGGTCAGCGTGCTGATCCTGTGGGCGGGCGCGAGTCCGTTCGATGCGGTCTACCAACTGCTGATCAACCCGCTCACGCGCACCAGCGCCCGCGCCGACATCCTGATGATGGCGACGCCGATCCTGCTCACCGGCGTGGCGGTGGCGGTCGCTTTCGTCTGCGGCTACTACAACATCGGGGCGGAGGGGCAGCTTTACGCCGGGGCGATCTTCGCCGCCTGGGTGGGCGTCAACGCCGAGGGGCTGCCCCCGGTCGTCGCCATCGGGCTGATGCTGATCGCCGGGTTCCTCGCCGGCATGCTCTGGGCGCTGCTGCCGGCGCTGCTCAAAAGCTGGCTGTCGGTCGATGAAGTGGTGACCACCCTGCTGCTCAATTCGGTCATGCTGTTCATCGTCAGCGCCCTGCTCAACGGACCCTGGCGCGACCCGGTGAGCGGCTGGCCCCAGTCGCCAACCATCGCCCTGAATGCGCAGTTCCCGGTGATCATCGCTCGGTCGCGGGTGCATCTCGGCTTCATCGTGGCGGTCGTCGTAGCGCTGGCGGTGTGGTGGATGCTGGCGCGCACCCGCTTCGGGCTGGAACTGCGCGCCATCGGCAAGAACCGCGAGGCGGCGCAGTTCCTCGGCATCCCGGTGCGGCGGCGGGTGCTGGCGGCGGCTCTGATCAGCGGCGGCATCGCCGGGTTGGCGGGAGTCGGCGAAGTCGGCGGCATCCACTACTACCTGATCGGCTCGCTGTCGCCGGGCTTCGGCTACACCGGCATCATCGTCGCCACGCTCGGCGCTTTGACCATGCCGGGGGTGATGCTCTCGGCGCTGTTCCTGGCGCTGATCAACCGGGGGGCGATCTCCGCCAACCGCGAGCTGGACGTGCCGGTCTATCTGAGCGACGTGATCCAGGCGGCGCTGCTGCTGGTCACGCTGGCTGTCCTGCTGCTCAACCGCTACCGTATCCGTTGGGGGCGATGATGGACTCGATCCTGGTATTGATGGGTGCCATGCTGCGCATCGCCACGCCGATCCTGTTCGGCGCGATGGGCGAAACGCTGATCGAGCGGGCGGGGGTGCTCAACCTGGGCATCGAAGGGACGATGCTGCTGGCGGCGTTCAACGGCTTCGTCGCCGCGCAGCTCACCGGCTCGCTGTGGATCGGGCTGCTGGCGGGCGCGCTGACCGGCGGGCTGCTCTGCCTGCTGATGGGCGGGCTGAGCGTGACCCTGGGGCTGAATCAGCACGTCAGCGGGCTGGGGATCACCCTGCTGGCGAGCGGCATCGCCCTGTTCGCCTTCCGCATCCTCTACGGCGGCGCAACCACCCCGCCGGCGCTGGCGGACTCCTTCCAGCCGCTCAATCCCTTTCCGGATACGATCCTCACCCCGGTCTTCGAACAGCACTGGCTGACCTACGCGGCGCTGGTGAGCGTCCCGCTGGTGACCTGGCTGCTCAACCGCACCACCTTCGGGCTGCGTCTGCGCGCCGTCGGCGAAAACCCGGAAGCCGCCGACACCGCCGGCATCAACGTCTACCGCATGCGCTATCAGGCGCTCATCCTGGGCGGCGCGCTGATGGGTATCGGCGGGGCGTTCCTCTCGCTGGCGCAGCTCGGGGCATTCGCGCACGGCATCATCAACGGGCGCGGGTGGGTGGCGATTGCCGTCGTCATTTTCGGCAACTGGCAGCCCAGCCGGGTGCTGGCGGGGGCGCTGCTGTTCAGCGGCGTGCAGGCGCTTCAGCTGCGGCTGCAGGCGGCGGGCGTCGCCCTGCCCTATGAGCTTCTGCTGGCGCTGCCCTACGTGCTGGTGATCGCGGCGATTGCCCTGGTGGGGCGCAACATCTCCGTGCCGGCAGCGCTGCTCAAACCCTACCGGCGGGAGGGGTGATCGCGTCGTTCAGCGTAGCGGGCGCTCAGGTGTCTGTCAGGAATTGCCCTCAACAGGGCGCACGCAGCGAACCCCGACCACAATCGGGGAGCGCTGTGACCGACTCCAGTAGCGATTGCTGGAGCGCTGAACGAGCCAGCCTTCCAGGTCCCACCCGCCGCCTCGGATCGACCGAATCAACATGACGAGGTCGGCGGTAATCTCTCTGCCATCCGCACTCCTGTACGGATACAGGAGCAGACGATCCCGTATGTCCCCGAAATCGTAATCGCGGTTGTAGTCAATGCCGTAGATGGAGCTTGTCCATTCCCAGACATTGCCGCTCATGTCCAGCGCGCCGACCCAGGACGCTCCTTCCGGGCGGCTGCCCACGGCGGACGATCCCCCGTTGGCATTGCCCGACCAGACGGTTCTCGCCGGCTGCCACGGATTCCCCCAAGGGAATCTCCAGGAGTCCGGTCCGCGCGCGGCATACTCCCATTCAGCTTCCGTAGGCAAGCGTGCGCCGCGCAGCGCGCAGAAATCGCGCGCCTCGAACCAGGCGATCCTATCCACAGGACGTTGTTCTCCCTCGCTGCTGTTCGCCGCCTCCTTCTGACCGCCTAAGCGAGCGAAATCACCCTGGGTCACTTCGGTCCGGTCGATCCAGAACGGGGTGTCGAAACACTGCTCATGTGCCGGCTTTTCGTCGTCTGTGTAGTATGGGCTGCCCATCGTGAAGCATCCGACCGGCACGAGCGCCATCGTGATGCCATCTGAGAAGGTCTGAGTCACCGGCGTCCACTGCTCGTTGCGAGTTACGGGCACCACGCCAGCCTGGAAGGCTTCGTAGGTCGCGGTCGCCATCGCAGCAGTCAGGGTCGCCGCGACCTGTGCGCGGCGCGTGGCAGCAGCATCAGCCGTCTCGACTCGCGCAGCGGTGGCGGTCGTCATGGCTTCGTCCCGTGTTCGAGCGGCAGCGGTCAAGGTCGCCGCGACCTGCGCGCGGAGTGTCGCAGCAGCACCAGCCGTCTCGATCCGTACAGCAGTAGCGGTCATGACTGCATCCTGCGTCTCAGCAGCCTGTGTGGCGTGCTCATAAGTCGCGTTCTGCCAAAGAACGGTAACTGTCAGCCTCATCTGCGCCACGCGAGTCGCGGCAGAGGCAGCCGTGCTGGTCTGGGCGACAGCGGTGGCGGTCACCGCTGCGTCCTGCGTCTGAGCAGCAGCCATCTGTGTGGAGATTGCATAGGTCGCGTCCCGCAACATAGCGGTAACTGTCTCCCTCATCTGCGCCACGCGAGTGGCAGCAGGGGCTGTCGTGCTGGTCTGGGCGGCAGCGGTGTTCGTACCCGCCGCCTGCGCAAGATGGGTTTGACGCGCAGCCAGGGTGTTTGCGATCAAGGTCGCGTCAGCATCCGACGCTGCCGCGTCGCGCACCTGCTGTTCAGCGGTGGCGGTGAGCCGTGCAGCAGCCGTCGCCCGATCATCGACCGTTGAGCGCGGCGTCGCTGTCCAGCCAGCGGCTGTTGCGCTGGCAATCGCCGCCTGTACCCTCGTCTCTTCAGCCCGCAGGACGCTCATCATCGCCACCAGTGTCGCCTCGTGAATCACCGCCGACGCGGTCGCCTGGGCAGACAACTCCGAGGGTGTCGCCGTCGCCGTATCTGTTGAGGCGGGTTGCGCAGGGGGTTGATTCAGCGTCGGAAGGATTGAGACGGTGAGTACAGCCGCAAGGGCGATGATCCCCAACAGGGCGGCAAAGCGGAAGACACGCGCGAGGCGATTCGCAGGCGCGGCTACTGCGTGCGGCGGCAGGTGAACGCGCAGCGTTGGCGTCTCCACTTCGGGACGTGCCAATGCGCTGTTTGCTTCATTAGCGGGCATATTGGGGAGCGGCGTCGCAGGAGTCCACATAGGGCGACGCTTCTTGTTGAACGCCGCCTGCTCATTGATCGCCCGGATCAGCCGCGCCAGATTCTCATCATCGATGCCCCGCTTCATGTCGATGTATTGGATTTCGTTGAGATCTTCTGAAAGGCGCGTTCGATCACGCACCTGCACCGTCACAACCGGTCGCTGGAGGCGCTGCGCTTCAGTGAATTCGGCGCGGCAGTAAGGAGACGTGACCGATTCGTTGCTGAGCAGATACAAGAACACATCGCAGCGGTCGATCTGGTCGAGGATTGCGCTCCACCAGTGAGCGCCGCCGACAATTTCGTCATCGTACCAGACGTTGGCAAGACCGTAGATGCGCCGCAGCCGCTCAACCAGGAGTCCAACAACGTCATTGTCAACACGACTGTATGACACGAAGAGCTGAGTCATCGGTGCGCATCCAGTGCTCACGCGAATAATAAATATGTTCATATTATGACGCGGTGCGGTGAGTTATTCAAATGCCAGCGGCGGTTGGTAGGAACTCGCTATAATGGGGGTGTAGCAAGTCAGGAGGTGAAACGATGGCGATCCCTAAGATCAGTCCGGCGCTGACGCCTGTCGAAGCCGCCGAGCCGCCGCAGGAGGTTCAGCCCCCTGCCAGTGTGCGGCGAGTCTCGGTGCAGGAATTCCTCGACATGCACGAGAGAGGCGTCTTCACAGCGGACGACCGGCTGGAACTGCTTGATGGATGGATTGTCGAGAAAATGACCAAAAAACCCCCGCATATTCGCTCATCCGGGCTGTTGATCCGCCTGCTGCTCCCGCTGCTGCCCGACGGCTGGACGGTTCACAGCGAATCCCCTGTCGTTTTGTCGAGCAGCATCCCCGAACCCGATTTCTCGATCTTGAGAGGTTCGCTGGCTGATTACGCCAATCGACTGCCAACCGCCGCCGATGTCGCCCTGGTCATCGAGATCTCCGACGCCACGCTGGCGAACGACCGCACCACCAAGCGCCGGCTCTACGCCGCATCCGGCATCCCCGTCTACTGGCTGGTTAACCTGACCGACCGGCAGATTGAAGTCTGCACGTCGCCCGATCAGGCGCACGCCCTCTACCGTCAGGTGACTATCTTCACCCCTGACGCGACGCTCCCCCTGGTGCTGGATGGGCACGAAGTCGCCCAGCTGCGCGCCGCCGATATCCTCCCTTAGGCAAACGTGGAAGGCGGAATCCATCACCATGAGGCTGGGTCCACAGATTTTCATCTCCTATTCCCGGCGCGATTCGCTCTTCGCCGAACAGATCGTGCGCTTCCTCCGCGAAGCCGGCTTGGTCGTCTGGTGGGACAAGGACATCACGGCGGGCAGGTCGTGGCAGGATGCCATTCAGGAAGAGCTGGAATTCAGCAAGGCGATGATCGTCATCGTCTCGCCAGACTCGATGGCGTCGGCATACGTTCAGTCGGAGTACCGGGGCTTCCTGGCGAGCGGAAAGACCGTCATCCCCGTCATGGTGAGCGACACACCCCAGATGCCGCCTGAACTCCGGGCGCGGCAGTGGATCGACATGCGCGGCGGCGTCACCGACGAAGGAATCGAGCAGCTGCAGGCGGCGCTGAAAGACACGCTCTTCCCGCGTTACGTCAGCGAAGCCCCGCGCCCCGATTCAGACCAGCGAGAAAGCGCCGCCCAGCCTCCACCCATTGACCAGGAAGAGCAGGAAGTGGCGGAAACGGGCGGTGAAGACGGTCGGGGCGAATTCGCCCCGACCGAGGAAGCCGCACCGGGCGGAGAGAGTCTGGCGGAGCAAAGTGCTGATCTGACCCCGGAGCCGCAGCAGGATGCAGTGGCCGCCGCCCAGGCGCGCAAGCTGGAGATCGTCACCCGCGCGCTTTCCGACAAGCCGACCGAAAACGATCTGCTCGGCTTCGACGAGTACGCCAGGGCGATTGCCGGTTTCATCCTGCACGAACGGACCGAGAAGCCGCTGACCATCGCCATCAACGCCCCCTGGGGCAGCGGCAAGTCCAGCCTGATGCACATGATCCGCGCCGAACTGCGCCGCCGCGCTCAAGGGGCGACGCCGGGGAGCGGCGACAGTGCCAACGACAAGCGTTCGCCCCTGGCATCGGTCTGGTTCAACGCCTGGAAGTACGACGAAGAGGAGACGCTGTGGGCGGCGCTGGCGCTGGAAGCCATCCGCCAGGTAGCGGACCAGTACGATCTGCTGGACCGCCTGTGGTTCAAGCTGCGGCTGAACGGGTTCGACTGGCGGCGTCTGCTGATCGACCTGCTGCGCGCGCTGCTGTCGATGGCTGCCGTCGCCGCGCTGGCGCTGCTGGTCCTGCTGCTGGTGGGTATCCTGGCGGGGACGCCGCCGGAAACGCTGCTGCGCGACATCCTCGGTCCGGTCTTCTTCGGCGGCGGAGTCGTCGCCCTCTACCAGTTCGGCAGGAGCATCGTTCAGGGGTCCAGGGACCTGCTCAACCTGCGCATCGAACGCTATACCCGCCAGCAGCCCGACTACCAGGCGAAGATCGGTTTTCTAGCGGAATTCGAGCAGGATTTCAGCCGTCTGGTCAAAGTCGTGACGCAGAACGGCAAGTATCCGCTGGTCATCTTCATCGATGATCTCGACCGCTGCGCCGTCCCCAAAGCCGCCGACCTGATGGAAGCGATCAACATCATCCTGAACATGGATCACTGCGTCTTCATCATCGGCATGGATGTCCGCACCGTCGCCGCCAGCATCGAGGTGCGCTACGAGAAACTGCGCCCTTATCTTGCCGACAACGGCGGCTCAGCTTCGCTCCTGGGACAGCAGTTTCTCGAAAAAATCGTCCAGATCGTCTTCCCTATCCCTCAGCCGACCCGGCACTCGATGGAACGCTTCGTGGCGGGCAATCTGGAGCAGCAGGACGCCGGAGGGGCGGCGGCGCGCCCGGCACAGCAGGTGGTCGATGCAGTCAAAGGGCGTATCGCCGAAGCGCCGGGCGAACTGACCTCCGCCAAGAATATCGAGACGCGCGTCAGCCAGCTGGACCTGGAGGCGCTGGAGGGGCTGGAAGACGACGGCGGCGCGCTGCGCAAGGCGGTCATCGAACAGCTCATCCTGGAGAACTTCGACAGCCTGGGCGAAGTCAAGCAGATCGTCATGGATATGCTGGACTTCCTGGAATACAACCCGCGCCGGGTGAAGCGCTTCATCAATGTCTTTCGTCTGCAAGCCTTCATCGCCGTCGGGCGCGGCGCGCTGAACACCTCCAATCAGCTCAAGGCGTTGGGCGCCTGCCTGCAGATCGCCTTCCGCTGGCCCGAATTCGCCCGCCGGGTCCTGGATGCGCCGCAGCTGGACAACGACCTGCACTTCGTGGCGACCACCGAGCCGCTTCTGGGGCAGATCACCGACCCGGCGCGGCGTCAGGAGGTTCAGCAGCAGCTTCAGAAGCCGAGCGCCGACCCCGCCGTGCAGTATTTCGCCCGCCTGCCGGACGCCGAGGACCTGGTGGCGCTGCTGCCGGCGACTACGCCGCTCAGTGATGACGAAGCGGCGCACATCTTCCTTCTCGTCCTGCAGATCGCCGCCAGCACTCCCATCGTCCGAACGCCGCCGGCTGCCGATCGCGGAAGCGCTGCGGGCGTCCTGCCCTGGACCTGATCAGTAAGCGCGGTGATAGGGCTGCGCGAACGGAATCGGCTGGTCGAGGGCTTTCGCCGCGTTGACCGCCCAGTGCGGATCGCGCAGCATCGCCCGCCCGATCAGCACCATGTCCGCCTGACGCCCTTTGATGATGGCGTCCGCCTGCGCCGGTTCGGTGATCAACCCGACAGCGGCGGTGGCGAGCGCCGCATCTTCCCGCACCCGCTGCGCCAGCGGGACCTGATAGCCGGGCGCGGTCGGTATCTGCACGCCGGGGATCGCGCCACCGCTGCTGCAATCGACCAGATCAACGCCGGCGTCCTTCAGCAGTCCGCCAAGCCGCACTGAATCCTCGACCGTCCAGCCGCCCTCCACCCAGTCGGTCGCCGAGATGCGCACGAACAGCGGTTTTTCCCAGAAGGCGCGGACGGCGCGGACGATCTCCAGCAGCAGGCGCGCCCGATTCTCCAGCGATCCGCCATAGTCGTCGGTGCGCAGGTTGGTCAGCGGTGAAAGGAAGCTGTGCAGCAGGTAGCCGTGCGCCGCATGCACTTCGATGACGTCGAAACCCGCCGCCTGTACGCGCCGAGCGCCGGCGACGAAGGCTTTGCAGACCTGCTGCACCTCCTCGGCGGTCAGGGCGTGCGGTTTGTAGTAGCCGTCGCTGAAGGGCACGTCGCCGGGTCCGACCGGGACCCAGCCGCCCTGATGCAGCGGGACCGGTTTGCCGCCTTCCCAGGGGCGCGCCGTCCCGGCTTTGCGCCCGGCATGGGCGATCTGAATGCCCGCCGCCGCGCCCTGCGACTGGACGAAGCGGGCGATCTTCGCCAGACCGTAAAGATGGTCATCCTGCCAGATGCCGAGGTCATGCGGCGAAATGCGCCCCCGCGCCTCGACCGCCGTCGCCTCGATGATCACCAGCCCCGCCCCGCCGGCGGCGCGCGCCCCCAGATGGACGAGATGCCATTCGGCGGTGAAGCCGTCGGCGCTGCTGTACTGGCACATCGGCGAGACGCCGATGCGGTTGCGGAAGGTCACCCCGCGCAGGGTGAGTGGGGAAAACAGGTGGGTCATCGCTCTCCTCGCTGAAGTACAGGGACCACGCGCTCGCCGAGCAGACGAATACCGGCTGCCGAGGGGATGCCGTGCGGCGTCCCGAACTCGACGCGCGACGCGCCCGCCGCGAACAGCGCCTCCGCCTGCCGGATCAGATCATCCGGGTCGCCGGCGAAAGCGAATTTCTCAAGCAGATCGTCGGAGATCAGCGCCGCCGCGTCGTCGAGCCGATCCGCCTCAACTGCCGCCTGAAGCCGGGCGACCAGCGCCGGATCGACCTGCACCGTCGGGTCGAGCGGGGCGACCACCGGCAGGTAAAGGGCTACAGAACGCCGCGCCGCCTGCCGCGCCAGCGCCCGATCTTCGTCGCACACCGTCACCGCGCCGATCACCACGCCGACGGCGTCCGGCGCGCGCCCTGCCCCGACGGCTCCCTCCGCCACGTACTGCCGAATGACCGGCACAACGTCGGGATTAGCGCTGCCGCCGACCTTCACCTCATCGGCGATCTCCCCCGCCAGCGCGCACAGCCTGCGCCCCCACGAGCCGATCAGCAGCGGGATCGGCTGCGGCGGCAGCGGGTAGGGCGCGCGCACGTGCGGAGCGATCCGGTAGATCGCGCCGTCGTAGCCGCCGCTCCGACCTTCGAGCAGCATTCGTATCACAGCGGCAGCTTCGCGAATCTGCCGGATCGGCTGGTCATGTTCGGCGATGCCGTGATCGCTGAGCCACGCCCCGCGCGCCAGCCCGACATAGACGCCGCCCGCCGCCAGGTCTGCCAGCAGCGCCGCCTGCGCTGCGATGTCGATGGGATGCACCCGCGCCGGCGAGATCGCCGCGACGCCCAGGCGCGCCCGCCGCAGGTGCGGAGCCATCAGCAGGAGCGGCGCGAAGCCGGGGTGAAACGGCGCATCGCAGTAGACGGTCACACCATCGAAGGGGTACGTGTCGATCAGTCGGGCGAGCGCGACGTACTCGGCGGCGGTCTTGTCGGTTTGCAGCGCGATGCTGATCTGGCGTCTAGACATGCTTTCTCTCTACTCTCAAGTTCCCCCAACAACCCAGCCCCAGCAATGCCCGCGCTTGTACTAGGTCTGTGGACACACAGCGCGATCAAAAATGAATCGATAGGTTTTCTCCGGTTCCTGCAGTTCTGGTCCCATGAACTGCAGCGACTGTCCATCAGACAGGGCATAAAGTCTATTGCCCTCCGAATCGCCGCTCACAAGTTGGTTGGCGGTGCCCGTCCGAGCTGCTTCTAATGCGCTCTCAATCTGACCGGCAGTCGCCGCGTACCGAAACGTTCCGTTTCCATAGCCGTCGATATCCCATACTGATACTCCGCCTGCGCCAGTGCAGTAGAGTGCGGCTGGCGCGCCGTGATCATAGGCGTTTATACGGCCATCGTGCATGCGAGGAAAACACACGTAGAAGCTCAAGCCGTTGACAACTTGCTCGAACTGCTCAATCTGATAGACCTGACCCTCATAGTAAACCGTTCCACTGTCAGGATCGACGCCTATGAGGGCTGCGCCAATACTCTCGGAGAGAAGGTTTGCGGTGATGTCCTCTCCACAGTACAGACCATCACCGAGAGCAAATGTGTCACCAACCAACTCCGCACCTTCGCCTCCGAGGATGGAATCGTTGATAATCGCTCCTGGGACAACGACAATCGTATCGTCACCTCCTCCCAGATCGATCAGCCCGCTGATTTCACTGGCTCCGGTGATGTGGACATAGTCGTGACCCTGATTCAGGCGAACAGCCGCTGGGGCGTCTATCTCCCCATCAATGAACACAACTTGACTGGCAGGTTCTGGGAGATCCTGCACGCCATAATCCCAGCCATAAATGGCAGTGCCGTCAGGATCCGTTACCACGATAGTACCTGCGAAATCTACGACGCCGTCGGCAACCGTTATTCCGTACTTGGTTGCGTGAATACTGCCACGCATGATCACATCCCCACCGCTTACAATACCGACATGACCTACAATATCACCTTCTTGGATGACGATTCCATCTGCGGTCAGGTGTATACCAGTACCACTATCTATGCGTACAGAAATATCACCGACATTATGAATAGCTCCGTTGCCAGCCAGGCGAATTCCGCCCCATTCCCCATCAATGGACCCTTCGTGACGAATCGTACTCCAGACGGTCGACGCGTCAACGAAAATTCCTGCACTTGTATGAACAGTGATGTTGCCAATGAATACTATCGACACGTTGCCGGTGGCGAGTACCGCGTATTTCGTCACAGACATGTCTCCCTGATGCGAGATTGTCCCGTTTCCCTCAAGAAGAATGCCATTGTCGCCAACAAGCCTGCCTGTTGATCGAATACTGCCATCACCAATCATGCGAATAGCATTCCGGGAATATCCGCGAATTCCCAGCGTAGCCCCCGGCAGAACCTCGACTGTCAGGTCACCGCCATGACTGAGAACTCCTCGCGTCTGTCCACTTACGATAGTGACATGATCATTTCCCCGTCCCACATCGACGCCATCCGTATCGTTGCCAATGCACCGAATAACATCATCGCCGTCAGTCCCTTGCGGTTGACAATCCGCAAGCGCAGTTCGAAGACCGGCAACCGTCAACAGGATGACTAACAGGTTTCGAAAAGCCCGGTATTTCTTCATTGTTGCGTGCTCCAATTCGTTGAGAACCCAAAACACGAAAGGAGGAGTCTACCACCACTAACGAAAGTTAACTATAACATCAATATTACTACTTGGGTCGAGGCTCAATATCCAAATTCATGTCAGATCGTCGCTATCCAATGTGCGCCGCGCCAGCCGTTCGACGCGCATGATCAGCCGCTCATCCGGGTCCGGGCAGGCGACCAGCGAGTCGCGCTCCAGCCAGTCGCCCGCCGCCAGTTCGCGCTGTTTCGCCGCCAGCAGCGGCAGCACGGCGCTGAGCGCGTAGATGCAGAAGTGTTTGCCCGGCGGCAGGCGCAGCCGGCAGGAGTCGGTCAGATCGAAATAGTCGCCAACCTGCAAGCCGCAGACCGAGCGTCCCTCAATACGTTCGACCGTCACCCGCAGATCGAAGAGCTGAAAGTCGGGCATGATGCGTCTCTGAATCCGCCTAAGCCTTCCTGAAATGCGGGATCACGTCGCGTCCGATAGCGCGCACCGCTTCGAGCGGGTCTGTGCCCAGGGGTGGACCGAAGCTCAGATGCTTCACGCCCATCGCGACCAGCGCCTCCAACCGTTCGATCAGGTCGCGCGTCGTGCCGACGATGCCGATGCGCAGCATGGCGGGAGTGACCAGCGCCTTCGCCTTCGCCATGTCACGCTCGACCATCGCCGCCCGTTCGATGCCGTCGAAGTCCCCCCGCGTCAAGCCGAGTCGCTCCCAGATCAGCGGGCTGAGGGCATACCCGTAGTAGGCGATCTTCTCGCGCAGCGCATCCTCAGCGGCGGCGAGGTCGTCGCCCACCGAGCACCAAACGCAGGCGGCGATATCCAGATCGTCGGCGGACCGCCCCGCCGCCGCCGCTCCTTCGCGGATGTAGGGCATGACCGTCTCGTAATGCTCCGGCGGGAATAGCAGCGGCAGCCCGCCGTCGGCGGCTTCGCCGATCAGCCGCAGCATGTTCGGACTCATCGCGCCAACATAGATCGGCACGCGCCGCCGCGCCGGAAAACGCAGATACGCCTCGCTTGTCCAGCGCAGGAAGGAGCCATCCACCGCCGCCGTTTCGCCGCTGAGCAAACGGTTGATCGCCGTGATGCTTTCGCGCACCGCCGCCACCGGCTTCGGCTGTTCCAGCCCGATCCACTTCATAAATTCACCCGCGCCGGCGGCGAGTCCCAGGTTGAAGCGCCCGCCGCTGACCTCGTCCAGGGTAGCGGCGAACATGGCGATCTCCGCCGGGTTCTGCGAATACGGGTTGAGGATGCACGTCCCGATCTCCAGGCGCGTCGTCGCCAGCGCGCATGCCGTCAGGATGACCGGAGCGCTGCGCAGAAACAGATCGTGGCTGACCCAGAACTGGTCAAAGCCGGCGGCTTCGGCGGCGGTCGCCATCTCGACGTAGCGCGCCGCCGGCAGATCGTTGTTGAGGCGCAGGCTGAATTTCATGGTCGGCTCACGGCGCAGCGCCGATCAGCGCGTCGACTTCGATTTCGACGAGGTGCTGCGGATCGATCAGCCGGCTGACCTCGACCATCGTCGTGACCGGGCGGATGTCGGCGAAGCGTTCACCGTGCGCCCTGCCCACCGCCTCCCACTGGTCGATGTCGGTCACAAACATGCGCACGCGCACCACGTCGCCAAGGGTCGCCCCCGCCGCATTGAGCGCCCGCTCGATCTTGTCGAAGATGTACTTCGCCTGCGCGTAAATGTCGCCCACGCCCTGCACAACACCGTTTTCGTCGCTGGCGGTCGTGCCGCTGACCACCACATGGTCGCCGACGCGCACCGCCCGCGAATAGCCAACCGTCTTTTCCCAGGGCGTCCCGGTAGAGATATTCTGTCGCGGCATCGCCGGCTCCTAATCGATCACGATCAGCGACTGCCAGCCGTTGGTCAGCTTTTCGCCGCCGCCGGGACGCACCACCACCACATCCTCGACGCGCGACGAAAAACCGCCGTAGCGCATGATGCTCGGCTCAACGGTGAACCACATACCCTCCTGCAGGACGGTGGTGTCGCCTTTGGTCAGGAACGGTGGTTCGTGTACGTCCATGCCGATCCCGTGTCCCAGCCGGTGGCGGAATTCCGCGCCAAACCCGGCGTCGGCGATCACCCGGCGCGCGGCGGCGTCCACCTGCTCTGCCGTCACCTGCCCCGCCTTCATCGCGGCGATCCCGGCAGCCTGCGACGCCATCACCAGATCGTACACCTGCTGGAATGCCGGGTCCGGCGCGCCAAAGCTGACCGTCCGCCCGTAGTCGTAGCAGAAGCCGTCGTGCACCGCTCCGAAGTCGAACAGCACCGACACCGGCGGGTGCAGCGGGCGATGCCATTTCTTCTCGCGGTCGCCGAAGATCAGCTCATGGTTCGGACCGGAATTGTAGAGCGAGGTGGTGAATGACGGACCCAGCGAACCGTGCTTCTTGAGCTGGTAATCGACCTCGGCGATCACCTCCAGCTCCGTCATGCCGTGCTTCAGCAGGGGGATCACGTCGGCGAATGCCGCTTCAGTGATGCGCCCCGCCTCGCGCATGACGGCAGCTTCCTCTTCAGACTTGATCACCCGCATCTTTCGCAGGATGTCGGTCGCCGAGACGAACACCGCGTCCGGCAGAATCGCCTGAAGGTGGATGAGCGTCTCCCCTTCCGTCCAGTGGCTCACCGCCACGCGCGGCTTGGGCGGCAGGGCGAAACCCTTGAGGATGTCGCGCACCAGACTGGCGGGGTCGTCCCAGTCGCCAAGCACGCGCATCTGCACCCCCTGCAGCCGTTCCAGTCCGCCGAACTCGGCAGTCATCCGGGGCAGAGTCAGGACAGGATCGTGACGCGGGGTGATCCATGCACCTTCCAGCCATGCCCCTGGGTGCAGCACCGCGCCGAAGTTGGGCACGTCGCGGGGGACGCCGGTCAGATAGTTCAGATCGGACGAGATCGGGAAGAACGCCAGATCGGCGTCGAGGCGCTGGCGAAACCGTATGAGGCGCTGACTGTAATCCATATCCGTCTCCGTAGGGTCAGAACGATTTTGTCCGCCGTCAATGATACCCCCGCTTCAGGCGTTTGGCGCAAGTCACATGGCATTATTGGCGCACGGGCGGAGTCTTGCTAGAATATATTGCATCGCCAGACAGAACACGTAATGTATTTTCGCCGCTAGGAGTTGACTCTATGAAACGTTTTGCAATCCTGATGGCTCTGCTGCTGCTGATCGTCGGCTCAGCCTTCGCCCAAGACGAAAAGGTGCTGGTCGTCGGTCACGCCGAAAGCACGGACTCGCTCGACCCGGCGCGGGGCTACACCCAGACCACCGGCATCATCAACCATGTCACCTACGAGACGCTGGTCACCTTCCCCTCCGCTGACGCCAGCGCCATCCTGCCGCTGCTGGCGACCGACTGGACTATCTCTGAAGACGGTCTGACCTACACCTTCAACCTGCGGGCTGGCGTCACCTTCACCAATGGCGACGCGCTGACCGCCGACGATGTGGTCTTCTCGGTCATGCGTCTGAAGTACGTGGGCGGCAGCCCGTCGTTCCTGACCGCCAATATCGCCAGCGTCACCGCCGACGACGCCGACACCGTGACCTTCACGCTGAGCGCGGTCGATCCGTCGTTCCTGTCGGTGCTGGCGAACAACGCTTTCGGCATCACCAACGACGCCCAGGTGACGGAAAACGGCGGCAGCGCCGCTGAAGACGCCGCCACCGCCGACGCCGCCGAGTCCTACCTCAACGGCACGTCCGCCGGCACAGGTCCCTACATGCTGGAAGCCTGGGAACCGCTGGTGCAGACCGTGCTGGTCCGCAACCCCGCCTACTGGGGCACGGCGCCGTACTTCGACCGCATCATCATCACCAACATCCCCGAAGCGGCGACTCAGAAGGTTGCGCTGGAATCCGGCGAGATCGACATCGCCCTCGACCTGACGGCGGACCAGATTCCCAGCCTGCAGAGCAATGCCGACGTGGCTATCGCCAGCACCCCTGGCAACATCGTCCACTTCATCCTGATGAATGCCGACCCGGAAATCGGTGGTCCGGTCTCCAACCCGCTGGTGACAAAAGCGATCCGCCTGGCGCTCGACTATGACGGCTACGCTGCGCTGTGGGGCGGAATCACCCCCGGCACGGTCATGGCGGTCGGTCAGCAGTACGCCTTCGGACCCGACAAAGCGCTCGCCCGCGACCTGGACGCCGCCCGCGCGCTGCTGGCGGAAGCCGGTTTCGCCGATGGCTTCGACATCACCCTTCAGTACCCGACCTTCACCTTCCAGGGCGTCATCATGGACACCAACGCCCAGAAGATTCAGGCGGATCTCGCTGAAATCGGCGTCAACGTGACGCTCGAACCGGGTGAACTGGGCGTCTCGCTCGAACAGTACCGCAGCGGTCAGCAGGGCTTTGCCTACTGGTTCTGGGGTCCCGATGTGCTCGACCCGATCGACATGCTGGCGTTCGTGCCCGGCGGCAAGGTCGCCAACGAGCGCGCGCTGTGGACGGATGAACGCGCCAGCGGCGACATCCTGGCGCTGCGCGACCGCGCCCGCGTCGCCACCGACCCCGCCGAACGCGAGCAGCTGTTCACCGATATTCAGACCTACATGCAGGAGAGCGGCGCCTTCGCTCCGTTCTTGCAGCCGAACGTCCAGACCGCCTTCGCAGCCGACCTGCAGGGCTATGTCTGGCACCCGCAGTGGCTCATCGACCTGGCGATCCTCAGCAGCGCCGAATAGGAGTTCGTAGGGGCAGGAGGTGGACCGCCACCCCCTGCCCTTTACACCCACCTCATGCCGATCCACCTTTACGTCCTGCGCCGGGTGATCTTCACCATCCCCATCCTGCTGGGAATCACGCTGGTCGCCTTCGTGATCGCCAACGCGGTCCCGTCCGACCCGATCAACGCCAACCTGCCGCAAAGCCAGCTCAACAACACGGAGCTGGTCGAGGCGTTCCGCAAGGAATGGGGGCTGGATAAGCCGCCGGTCGAGCAGTATCTCACCTACCTGGGCAACCTGCTGCAGGGCAACTTCGGCAGGTCGATCAAGTCGCGCCAGCCTATCGCCGAGGACATCGCCCGCTACCTGCCGGCGACCATCGAACTGGCGACAACCGGCACGGTCGCCGGCGTCGTTCTCGGCGTCGTCTTCGGCATCATCTCGGCGGTGTGGCAGAACCGGCTGATCGACTATCTGGTGCGCGCCTTCGGCTTGATCGGCGTGAGCGTGCCGGTCTTCGTGCTGGCGCTGGTCGGCTTGACGGTGCTGCATGCCGAACTGGGATGGGTCGCCGGTCCCGGTCGGCTCGGCGCACGGCTGACCCCGCCGCCCAACGTCACCGGACTGTTCCTGATCGACAGCGCATTGGCGGGGAACTGGATCGTCTTCCGCGATGCTCTGTCGCGTCTGGTGCTGCCCTCGCTGGTGCTGGGCATGTACATCTCCGGCATCATCAGCCGCATCACCCGCTCGTCGATGCTCGAAGTGCTGCGCGCCGACTACATGCGCACTGCTCGCTCCAAAGGGCTGCGCGAACGAGTCGTGGTGCTACGTCATGGTCTCTCGAACGCGATGGTCCCGATTGTCACGGTGATCGGTTTGTCCTATGGCTCGCTGCTCTCCGGCGCGGTGCTGACGGAATCGATCTTCGCCTGGCCCGGAATCGGGCGTTATATGTTCCGCGCCTCCACTTCGCAGGATTTCCCGGCGATCATGGGGGTGAGCATCCTGATCGCCAGTATCTACGTGATTGTGAATCTGATCGTCGATGTCCTCTACTATTTCCTTGACCCCCGCATCCGCGCGGCGTAAGGCGCTGAACCGGGCGGTCTACATCGCTCGCCGGAACCCGCTGCTGGTCATTGGCGCGGTCGTTATTTTCGCCTGGGTGCTGGCAGCGCCCCTCGCCCCGTCCCTGGCGACGCATGACATCCTGGCGCAGGACATCGCCTCGCGCCTTCAGCCGCCGAGCGCCGCCCATCTGTGGGGGACCGACGAACTGGGGCGCGACATCTACAGCCGGGTGCTCTTCGGGGCGCGCATCACCATCCCGGCGGGCGTCTCCGTCATCATCATCGGCAGCCTGATCGGCACGGTCATCGGAGCGGTCGCCGGCTTTGTCGGCGGCATCTGGGATGAAGTGATCATGCGCCTGACCGAACTGTTCATGGCGTTTCCGACGATCATCCTGGCGATGGCGATCACCGCCGCGCTCGGACCCGACATCCGCAACGCCATCATCGCCCTGGTCGTCGTCTGGTGGCCCAGCTACGCCCGTCTGGTGCGCGGCATGGTGCTGAAGGTCAAGCAGATGGAATACGTCGAGGCGGCAGCCTGCCTGGGCGCACCGCGCGCCTATATCCTGTGGCGGACGGTGCTGCCCAACTGCATCGCCCCGGCGATCATCCTGACCACCCTGGACATCGGCAACGCCATCCTGACCTTCGCCGGGTTGAGCTTCCTCGGTCTCGGTCCAGAACCCACCTCGCCGGAATGGGGACGCATGGTGGCGGTCGGTATCGACTACTTCGACCAGTGGTGGACCTGGCTCTTCCCCGGCATGGCAATCGCTTCGCTGGTGATCGCCTTCAATTTCATCGGAGACAGCCTGCGCGACCTGCTCGATCCGCGCATGCGCTGAGCGATTTTCAGGCGCAACCCCGAATCGCTGGGGGGTAATCCGCGCAATTCCGCCTGTAATGAGATAAAGAACACATCGCTGCCCTGTCGAGTGTCATATCCTCCCCTGAATCATGGGTCTACAATGAGGATGGCTGCGCGCGTCTACCACCTTAGTGTGGACGCTGCGAGGGTCTGAATTGGAAGCAGCAAGGGGGTTGCAGATGACGACTCACAGCATCGTCGCCCAGGACTTGACGTATGCCTACGGCGACAATACCGCCGTCGACCATATCAGCTTCGAGGTGGGCGAAGGCGAGATCTTCGGCTATCTCGGTCCGAACGGCGCAGGAAAATCGACCACCGTCAAGATGCTGACCGGGCAGATCCGTCCCAAACAGGGCAAGGCGACGCTGCTCGGCATGGATATCGTCCGCGAGACGAACAAGGTGCAGGCGTTCATCGGCGTCGCCTTCGAAACCGCCAACCTCTATGGGCAGATGAGCGCCGTCGAGAACCTTACCCTGTTCGCCCGGCTCTACGGCGTCAAGGCGGATGTCCACGCGCTGCTGGAAAAAGTCGGGCTGGATGGGCGGGCGAAGGAGCGCGTCGAAGGCTACTCCAAAGGCATGAAGCAGCGCCTCATGGTCGCCCGCGCCCTGGTCAACCACCCCCGCATCCTCTTCCTGGATGAACCCACCGAAGGGCTTGATCCGGTCTCTGCCCAAGCCATCCGCGATCTGATCCGCGAGACGCGCGCCGGCGGGACCACCGTTTTCCTCACCACCCACGATATGGTCGAGGCGGATAAGCTGAGCGACCGGGTCGCCTTCATCAACCAGGGCAGGATCGCTGCCATCGACACGCCGCACCGCCTCAAACAGCAGTACGGCAAGCGCCTGCTCAAGGTGGAGGTCGAAGACGGCGGCGGGCGACTGGCAGCCCGCGAGATCACGCTGGATGCCTCCGACACCGGCGAGACGGTCAAGCGCCTGTTCGAGCGCGAGAAAGTCGTCACCGTCCACAGCGAAGAAGCGACGCTGGAGGACATCTTCATTCAAATCACGGGACGGAGGCTGGCAGGATGAACGCGCGCGTGCTGGGAGCGCTGCTCCGCAAGGACCTGACGCTCTACTTCCGCAACCGCTTCTTCGCCTACATCACCATCGTCGGGCTGGTCGTCTACGTCGCGCTGTATACCCTGCTGCCTTCGACGGTCGACGAATCGCTCACGCTGGGGGTCTACGCGCCGACTCTGCCTGACGCCTTCATCAGTTTTCTGGGCGGAAACGACATCACCATCGCCCCGCAGGAGAGCGACGAGGCGCTTCAGCAGGCGGTCGCCGATTCCAAATACGCGGCGGGAGTCGTCCTGACCGGAGACGTCATCAGCGGCATCATGCGCGGCGACGCGACCTCTGTCACGGTTTATTTCGCCTCCGACGCGCCGCAGGAGATCGTCGACGCCCTGCGCACGGTGCTGCGTCTGGCGTTCAACGAGCTGAGCTACACCCTCGGCGGCGATCCTCTGCGCCTGGAATTCAGCGAGCAGATCATCGGTCCCGATATGACCGGTCAGCAGCTCGCCCTGCGGGATCGCCTGCTTCCCCTGATGGCGATCATGGTGCTGGTCATGGAGACGATGGGATTGGGCAGCCTGATCGCCGATGAGGTCGAAACGGGAACCCTACGCGCCCTGCTCGTCACGCCGGTCACCGTGCCGGGGCTGTTCACCGGCAAGGCGATCTTCGGCTTGCTTCAGGCGTTCATTCAGGCGGCGCTCCTGCTCGGTTTGACCGGTGGGCTGGCTACAGAACCGCTCCTGGTCCTGATCACCCTGCTGCTCAGCGCGCTGGTGGTGGTCGGGCTGGCGTTCCTGATCGCCTCGGCGAGCCGCGGGATGATGGGCGTGATGGCATGGAGCGTGCTGGTCATCATCCTCATGATGATCCCGTCCTATGGCGTGGTCTTCCCCGGCGTCGCCTCCAACTGGGCGCAAATCCTTCCCTCCTACTACATGCTCGATACCATCCATCAGGTGGTCAATTTCGGCGCATCCTGGAACGCCGTCGGCGGCAATCTGGTGATCCTGCTGGTTGCCGGCGTCGCCCTGATGACCGCCGGCGTGGTGGTCATGGAAAGGAAAGTGCGATGAGCATCCGACGCATCGGCGTGCTGTTCGCCAAAGACCTGAAGTTTGGGACACGCAACTACATTTTCGTCTTCGCCATCGTCATGCCGCTGCTGGTCTCCCTCCTGCTCGGTCTGATGTTCGGGACGATCTTTTCGGAAAAGCCGAAGCTGGGGATCGTCGACGCCGGAAATTCGCAGCTCACCGACGCGCTGCTGGCGCTGGACTTCCTGATCGTTCAGACGTTTCCGAACGAGGCGGACCTGATGACCGCGCTGGAAGGCGGCGGCGTGGAGGTTGGGCTGTCGCTGCCGGCGGCGTTCGACGCCGAGCTTCAGTCCGGCGCGCGCACCGAGCTGACGTTCTACGTGTGGGGGCAGAGCCTCGTCAAGAACCGCGCTATCGCCAGCGCCGCCATCACCGACCGCATCGTCGATCTGACCGGACGAGCGACGCCCGTCACCATCAGCCCGGTGCTGGTCGGCGATCAGGCTGCTGTGCCCTGGCAGCAGCGCCTCCTGCCGCTGGTTGTCCTCATGTCGGTCATGCTCGGCGGCATCCTGGTTCCGGCGACCTCGATGGTCGAGGAGAAGCTGAAGCGCACGCTGAGCGCCGTGACCACGACACCGATGTCGATGCGCGAGGTGTTCCTGACCAAGGGCATGATGGGCGCGCTGCTGTCGGTCTTTTCGGGGTTCATCATCCTCACGCTCAACGGCGGCTGGGGTCCGAATCCGCTGCTGCTGCTGCTGGTGCTGGGGATGGGAGGGATCGCGGCGGCATCCTTCGGCGTCCTGCTCGGTTCGCGCGTGAAAGACGTTCAGACGCTCTTCGCCATCAACAAGAGCATCGGCATCTTCATCTACGCGCCGGCGTTCATCGCCCTCTTCCCCGACACCATCCCGCAGTGGATCGCCCGGCTCTTCCCGACCTACTACATCGTGCAGCCGGTGCTGGACATCAGCCAGCGGGGCGCGGGCTTGGGCGATGTGGCAGTAGACCTGCTCGTGCTGGCGGTCATCACGGCGGCGCTGATCCTCGGACTGAGCGCCGCCGCTGACCGCCTTCAGGTGCAGGTGGCTTGATGGAGGGCGCTTACGGTATCGCCACCGTGAACGTCCAGGGTCCGGCGTATTTTTCCTTAAAGACGTCGAACGCCTCTTCGACCGCGCGCCCGACATCGACGCCGTCGGGCGCGCCGACGATGCTGTAGTTGAAGCCCTCGCCGCCGGCGTCCGTGACATCTACCTCGATTCCCTGGGCGCGCAGAACCTCCTCAAAGCGCCGCGCTCTGTCTGTGGTGAAGTCCATCGAGGTCTCCAGCGCTGCGGCGCTAAAGATAAACGTCGTCGGCTCGAGCAGATACGGGGCATAGAATGTCATGGTCCCGCAGCGCCATGTCTCACCTGTCACGGGCAGGCTCTGCATCTCCCAACCGGCGAGGAACGCCTCGGTTTCGCCCGCTGTCAGCGTCACGTCGGGCATCCAGTCGGCGGGCGTCGGCAGATCGAAACAGAACTCGGCAGTGGTCATCGACGGCGTGACCGACATCCGCTCCAGGGTCATCGTCACGCCATTGGCTTCGACAGTCTGCGCCGGAGTCAGTTCGAGCGCCGGGATGAACGGCAGATCGAACTGGAAGACGAACGGTCCAACCTGTTCGCCGGAAGCAGACCCCATCGGCAGCCTGATACCGGGAGCCGGTGTCACTTCTTCAGCCGAGCTGCCGCCGCCCCCGCCGACCCCAAATCCACCGCCAGAGCCGGTCACGATCCCGCCACCCTCTGCCATCGACATCTCAACGTCGGGCAGAAAGCCGAGTGTCATCTCCAGGCGCATGTGCAGCACCTCTGGCACATCATCGACGAAGGTCACTCCATAGGAAGCGGTGTACTGCGCCTCGCTCAGGTCGCCGCTCCCGCCCCCTCCGCCCATGCCGTCCATTGTGAAACTGCCGGTGTCATCGGTCAGCACAACGCCCTGATCCAACGGCGCGCCTTGCAGGCGTTCCGGCGTTGTCAGGCTGTAGCCGATGGCGATTCGGTTGGCATCGGCATATGCCCAGTCCAGCGTCAGGGTCACATCGGCGATGGTCTGTCTGATCCCCAGTTCGGTGACCAGGTCCGCCGACATCGCCCCCTCAATGCCTGGATCGAACGCCTGAAAATGCGCTACGGCAAACGCCGCTGCAGCCGCCATCAGCATGAAGAGCGCCGCCAGCACCAACGACATGCTGCGCGTGGTCCGCGCGCGGCGCGGCGGCGTCAGTTCGGCTTTCACGTTTTCCCACAAAGTCATGTTGTCCGCTATCTCCTGTCTTGTGATATCGTGCAGGCACTCGCGGATGCGCTGCTCATTCATCTTCCGCCCTCCCCTGTCCAACTCTGAAGCAGTCCGCGAAGCTGTTTGCGGGCGGCGTGCAGACGCCACTTGATCGTTCCGGTCGGAACTGCCAGCAAATCAGACATCTCCACCTCGCTCAGATCGAGGTAATAGCGCAGGACGACGGCGGCGCGCTGTTCCGGCGAAAGCGCCAGCAGCGCGCGGCGCACTGTCTCCCGCAGTTCCGATGCCTCTACCTCGTCCTGCGGGTCGGGCAAGTCGGCGTTGAGCAGCATATCCCAGTCGGGCGCATCGTCCGCCAGCGGCATCTGCCGCCCGGCGCGCCGGGCAGCCTGCACCGCCTCGTTGATGACGATGCGCAAAAAATAGGGCGCAAACGGGCGGCGCACGTCGAAGCGCTCGATGGAGCGGTAAACGCGCAGATACGCCGCCTGCACCACGTCTTCAGCCAGCGCCCGGTCGTGGGTGATCAGGTAGGCGGTGCGCACCGCCTGCACCTGGTACTTGTGAACCAGCGCCTCTAGCCCGGCGATGTCGCCGCTCTTGAGCTGCTTTATGGACTGGAGATCCTCCAAAATCCATCCTCCTCGTGAGTACTCACATCCGATCTATCGGGGCAGGACGGTGGAGGTTTGAATCTGCGACCAGCAGCTGCCATGATGTCATCATCATCGCCGCAGTTACCCGGTCGCAGCACGAGGGATGGGCTGAGTACGTTCGAGGAGTCGCCGGAGATGCTGACCAGACCGACTCAGGACCAGCAGATGGCAGGCGTGATTATCGTCGATACGCCTGCCGCGATTATCCGAGCTTGCTCAGCTGAATGCGTCCCTCCGGGACAAGATCGCCGTCTCGGCGGATTGGCAGCGCGTGTTCCGTTCCTGCCACATAGAAGCGCGCCAGCAGAGCATCGGGCAGGGGCAGCCCAGCCAGGTCGAGCCAGTAGGTGACGGGATACACCCTCCCGCGCGACCAGCGCCACGATCCGGGGCGCATTTCTTCCGTCGAGCCGGAATCGCTGGCGATGATTTTGCCGTTAAGGCGCATTTCGATCACAGCGCTGTAGTTGGTGAAGATGGGGCGCACCGCCTTCCAGTAGAGCGTGACCATCATCCGCTCCCCTTCCTGGACAAAGCGATAGCCCACCAGTTCCGCGCCGTCGCCGACATGAATGTCTTGCAGCAGGCGCGTGTCGGGCGGCAGCTCAACAGCCGTAATCCGCCCGGAGAGGACCACCGCCAGCAGCGCCACCAGCGCGGCATGCTGCGCCAGCCGCAGCGGGCGCGGTTCGACCCTGAACGCCGTCATGACGCCGATGTCAAAGAGCAGCAGCAGATTGATCAGGGCGACATAAGGGGGAAAGCCGCTGATGTACCAGCGCAGGGGCGAACCGATCCAGATATAGGGGACCGCCAGGCTGGCGATGATGTTGAAGGTGAAGGTCAGCAGCGACATCAGAGCCACGACGATCATCCGGCGGTCTTGCGCTATGGCGATGATCGCCATGACCACGCCGGGGTACAGATAGCGCTCGTGAATCTGCGTCGGCAGCATGAAGAAACCGAAATAGAGCGCCGCGCCCCAGACAAATTCGCGCCCTTCGTGCGACCTGCGCCACATGCTGAGGCAGACCAGCAGGGTATAGGCACCCAGCAGCAGGAAACCGAGCTGCCGCTGTGTGAGGAAGGGGATCAGCGACGGACCGGTGTCCGGCGGACCGATGGGACCGAGCGAGCGCGTCCAGTAGCCTGGTTCGAACGCCACCCAGATGTTATAGGCGTTACCCGTCGTGTACGGAAACGAATTGACCGATCCCAGGTAGGGCGTCAGCGCGGCGCCGACCCCGCTGCCGATCATGAACGGCAGCATCACAGCCAAGCCCACCCCGCCGCCGACGGCGGCGGCGCGCAGCAGCGCCTTCAGCGAAGTGCGCCGGTAGGTCATGATCATCATCAGCGGCAGCAGCGCGACCGCCTGGAACTTGGTCAGCAGCGCCAGCGCGTAGATCGCCCAGGCGGCGTTCGGCTTGCCGCCGCGCAGCAGCAGGATCGCCAGGACCATGAAGGTCGTGAACACGGAGTCGCTCTGCGTCCACAGCGCGGAATCGGCGATCAGACCGGGGTGCAGCGCCAGCAGCAGCAGGACGAGCAGACGCACCCGCCCGGCATTGCGCAGCCAGTACGCCATGACCACAACCAGCAGCAGATCGGCAGCCAGCGACGGCAGTTTGAGGCGGACCAGATCGGTCAGCCCGACCTGCGCCAGCGCCGGATGATCGCTCCAGGGCTGCGTCAGCCCGGCGAAGATCGGCAGCAGCGGCGGATGATCTGCGCCGGAAACCGCGTAGAAGGCGAAGTGATGCTGGTGAAGTGCCTCACCCCACTGATTGATCGTGCCAAAGTCGCTCGGCGAACCATCCAGCGCAAGGTACGGCAGGCGGGCGGCGAGCGCGATGAGGGCGATAAGACAGGCTGGCAGCAGCCAGCCTATGGACTCGCGTACTGTTTTCATAGAGCGGCAGAGGTTGCTGCGTCTGGAAGCAGACGCGGCAGATAATCCCGACGATGAACTCTACCGCTAGGGTAACCGATTTTTCGCTCCGGTCGGCGGAAATTTCGATATTTTTCGTTTAATAGCCGGTATTAGCGCCGACTTTCTGAATCCTTTAGCCGCGTATCCGCGCCTCAGCCGGCGTCGCCCATCCGGTGGGCGTCCACGATCTGCCCCGCCCTGACCAGCTTCTCCATCGTCCGCATGTGCGGGTACATCACCGTGTCGCGGGCGATGAACGGGACGCTGCGGCGGATCAGCTCGTAGACGGGCGCGGTCCCCTTCCCCAGGCGGGTGTCCCGCCCCATCACCTCGCGCCGGAAGTCGATGCCCTGCGCCGCCGCCATCAGCTCCAGCGCCAGGATGCGCTCCACGTTGTCATGGATGCGCCGCGCCTTGATCGCCGCCGTCGCCCCCATGCTGACGTGATCCTCGACGTTGGCGCTGGTTGGGATGGTATCGACGCTGGCAGGGTGCGCCAGAATCTTGCTCTCGGTCGCCAGCGCCGCCGCCGTGTACTGGACGATCATGAAGCCGCTGTTCAGCCCACCGTCCGGGGTCAGGAATGCCGGCAGCGTGCCGACGTTGCTCGCTTCGTCGATCAGCCGCATGATCCGCCGCTCGCTGATGTTGCCCAGCTCGCTCATCGCCAGACCCAGATAATCCAGGCAGATCGCCAGCGGCTCACCGTGAAAATTGCCGCCGCTGATCACGTCGATCTGCCCCGTCGCCTCGTCG
Source organism: Anaerolineae bacterium (assembly GCA_016789005.1). Taxonomy (GTDB): domain Bacteria; phylum Chloroflexota; class Anaerolineae; order Aggregatilineales; family Phototrophicaceae; genus Flexifilum. The sequence goes on along the minus strand of JAEURA010000328.1, from coordinate 9,137 downwards.
ATGAAGATCAGCGGGTTGTCGGTGACGGCGTTCAGCTCGATCTCGAAGACCCAGCGGGCATAGGCGATGGCGTCGCGCACCGCGCCGTGCACCTGGGGGATGCAGCGCAGCGTATAGGCATCCTGTACGTTGGTCGGGTCGTAGCCGCGCGTGAACTGGCTGCCTTCGAGGATGTCGCGCAGGTCGGCGGCACAGTCGATCTGGCGGGGGAAGGGACGCAGCGCGTGCAGTCGGGCGTCGAACGCCATCGGCGTGCCGTGCAGCGCCTCCAGTGACAGGCAGGCAGCGAGATCGGCGGTTGCGTAGAGCATTTCGGCGCGGTGCGTCTCCAGCACGCCGAGCGCGCACATGATGGTCGTGCCGTTGGTCAGCGCCAGCCCTTCTTTCGCCACCAGGGTGACCGGCGACAGACCGGCACGGCGCATCGCCTCCGCGCCGCTCAGCACGACGCCGCGATACTCCGCCTCTCCCTCGCCGATCAGCGGCAACGCCATGTGCGCCAGCGGAGCGAGGTCGCCCGATGCGCCAAGCGAACCTTTTTCCGGGATGACCGGATGCACTCCCCGGTTGAGCATCGCCAGCAGCAGTTCCAGCGTCTCCAGGCGGATGCCGCTGTGCCCTTTCGCCAGCGTGTTGGCGCGGATCAGCATGATCGCCCGGACCGTCTCGGTATCCAGCGGCGCGCCCACCCCGACGGCGTGGCTGACCAGGATGTTGTACTGAAGCTGTTCGACCTGATCGGGCGGGATCACCCGGTCCTTGAACGCGCCGAAGCCGGTGGTGATGCCGTAGGCGACCGCGCCGTCGTCGATCAGCCGGCGCACGGCGTCGGCGGCGCGGCGCACTGCCCCTTTCGCCGCGGCGCTCAGCACGACTTCCAGCGTCCCCGGTTCGGCGTGGGCAGCGGCGATCACGTCATCAAAGGTCAGCGATCCGCCATCGATCACCAGCTGTGCCATAGCAGCGCTCCTTTGGCGCCGACGCGCCAGATCGGGTTGCCCCCGAACTCATAGGCGGCGGCGCGGTAGTCCGGTTCGTTGAGGATGAGCAGGTCCGCCTGCTTGCCGACCTCGATGGAGCCGATCCGCCCGCCCATGCCGATGGCATAAGCGGCGTTCAGGGTGACGGCGTTCAGCGCCTCGGCGGGGATCAGCTTCTGGTAGCGGCAGGCAATCGCCATCGTCATCGGGATGCTGGTGGTCGGGGCGCTGCCGGGGTTGTAGTCGGTCGCCAGCGCCAGGATGCCGCCGGCGTCGATCAGGCGGCGCGCACTGCCGTAGTGATGGCTCCCCAGGTTGAAGTTGACCGCCGGCAGCATGACGCCAACGGTATTCGAAGCCGCCAGACGCTCCAGTTCGTGGTCGGGCGTCACATCCAGGTGATCGACCGAGACGGCATCCAGCGCGACCGCCATCGGCACGCCGCCCAGGTTGACGAATTCATCGACGTGCGCCTTCGCCGCCATGCCGAGCGCCTGCCCGGCTTGCAGGATGCGCCGCGACTGATCGACATCAAAGACCCCCTGCTCGCAGAAGACATCGACGAACAGCGGTGTCACCTGGCGAGCGAACCATGAACCGGCATACCAGACATTCACGGCGGGCAGCATCACCTCGATCACATGGCGGGTGTAGGACTCGGCATCCGGAAATTCCGGCGGGACGGCATGCGCGCCCAGAAAGGTCGGCAGCAGGCGCATGGGGTAGCGCTCGGCAGCCCAATCGATGACCTCCAACAGGCGAACCTCGGTCTCGACATCCAGCCCATAGCCGGTCTTGATCTCGGCGGTGGTCGTGCCGGTCTGCATCATCCGCTCAATGCGTTCCAGCAGCGTCTCACGCAGATCATCCAGTGAGGCGGCGCGAGTGGCGCGCATGGTCTTGCGGATGCCGCCGCCCGCCGCCATGATCTCCATGTAGGTCGCGCCGCTCAGCCGCATTTCGAACTCGTCCAGGCGGTCGCCGGCGAAGATAGCGTGTGTGTGACAGTCCACAAAGCCGGGGACGACCGCCCGCCGCCGGCAGTCCTCATGATTCTCGCTGCGATAGGCGCGCAGCAGATCCTCGCTCTTGCCGACGGCGACGATCACGCCGTCCTGAGCGGCGACCGCCGCGTCCTCGATGATGCCGAGATCGCGCATCGCTGCGCCGCGCTTCGGCGCGCCTGAGCCGGCGCAGGTCACCAGCTGGGCGATATTGGTGAGCAGTAAATCGACTGATTCCATAAGCGACACTTTCAACCTTTCCTGCCCTGATTTTAGCCCTTCATCATCGCGATGCGATATATTTCAACATATGTCCAATCGAATTGCATAATCTTACCTCTGGGGAGTTGAGCAATATGGGGCATATCATCGCGGTACACAGCGCAAGCGGCGGCGCGGGCTGCACGACGGTGGCGGTCAATCTCGCAGCGCGATTTCCCATGCATGGGGCGCGGTCCTTGTTGATTGATTTGAGCCTGCCCTATGCCGACGTAGGCGTGATGCTGAATCTGCGAAGCAGCGCCACAGTGATCGACGCGCTGGCAGATTCAACCGACCCCGAACATCTCGAAGCTTGTACGACGGTCTACGAGAATGGGCTGCGCGTCCTCACTGCTCCGTCTCATCCGGCAGACGCAGATCAAATCACCTCCGAGCAGGTTGAGAAACTGCTGACCTTGGCTGCTGACCTCTATGATTTCATCGTGGTCGATGTGGGGCATCACCTGAATAAAACAGCTTTGACAGTAATCGATATGGCATCGGTCATTGTGCTGGTGATCTTGCCGACGTTAACCGGGGTGAAAAATGCGCGCTTGGCGCTTGATCTGTTCAAGCAGATGGCGTATTCATCGGACAAAATCGTCACCGTCGTCAACCACGTTGACGATGCATTAGCCTCAAAGAAACTCAACATCGATACGAAACGGATCGAGCAATACCTGCGTGTGACGCTGGATGCTCGACTGCCAAACGACACCGATTCCGCTTTGGGCGCGCTTAATAAAGGCATACCATCTGTATTCCGGCACGGCGCTGACGACAAGTCACTCGATACAGCACTCATCCACTTGAGCGATTTTGTCTTCAAGATGCTGGTGTACGGTGAAGACGAAACACCGCCGCCCGCTGTCAAATTGGGAAGCAGCGCTGAACGCACGCCTCGACGTTCCAGTCGTCCTCAATCACCCATCGGTCGCGAGGCAGGTCCGACGATCAGCGTCTTCATAGTCGATGAAATCCCAGAAACTGCAGCCAATCTCATCAAGCTGCTGGCATTTGAGAGTGATTTCAAAGTGGTCGGAGCCGCCGCGTCAGGCGCGGAAGGTATCGAGAAAGCGCTCAGTCTACAGCCGGACATCATCCTGCTTGACGCCGCTTTGCCAGACATCGACGGCACTGCGCTTGCCAAACGCCTGCTGACCGAACTTCCAACAGCCGCCATCATCATGATGGGGGTTCTCAGCACGGTCGAGGTCTTGCAGAAGGCAGTGCAGTCCGGCGCGCGGCATTATCTCGTAAAGCCTATCGCCCCAGACGAACTCTACCAATCCATTCGTGCTGCCTATCAGTCCCACAGCGCGACGATCCATTTCGATGCAGCCCCTTTGCAAGAGTCCGTGCGTCATGCGTCTGCGTCTACGAGCGGGTTGAACCTGCGCCTAACCCCAGACAAGAACGCCGCACTGGAGCTTCCATCGGTCGAAGAAGCCAGGATGAGCAACTTGCCGACGCGCGGCTTGTTCTCCTACGACTACCACTCAGGTGGAGGATCGCCAGCGCCTCAAGCCGCGCCGCCAGAGATGCAGCGCACCCTCTTCTCGGCATACTATCCTCGCCAAGCCTTTGCAGGGCGCAAACACGGGCTTTATGTTTATGCCCATGTCGAGGCTGCTGCCGCGCAGATGCAGCAGGATATTGGGAAGTTCAAAGAGGAACTTGGCGGGACGATTCCCCAAGCGAGATCAGCAAAACAGACGGCGCAGGTCGCTTTTGGCACGCTGATCACTATCACGCCGGAGTGTGAGGAACTCCAGTTCGAGCCGGCATCTTTGACAAAACGCTGGCGTGGACCTTTTACGCGCTTCGACTTTGACTTTTACCCGACCGAGGAACCGATTGACGAAACCGTCATCGTGCGCGTTTCCGTGCGGATCGCCGGTATCGAAGTGGCATTCATCCGGTGCGGCATCGATATCGCCGCCGAAAGTGCGGCTTCCATTCATGTTGCCCCCGAAGACGACAATCCCTTAGCGGCAGCCCGCTTTGCCAGCCAACATGCGGAGAAATACCAGAGGATTTTCATCTCCTATTCGCACAAGGACACCGAAGTGGCGCGCGCCTATCGTCTGGCACAAGTAGCGATGGGCAACGAAGTGTTTATCGACGTAGATGGCTTGCACGCCGGAGAAAACTGGCAGGCAGCGCTGGCGAGGGCGATTGACACAGCCGATATCTTCCAGTTGTTCTGGTCGCCCAACTACGCCGAATCGGAGTTCTGCCGCTACGAATGGGACTACGCGCTCAAGTATCGCTGCGCCGATGACGGGTGCGAGAGTTTCATTCGCCCCGTCTATTGGGTTGATCCGATTCCCGCTCCGCCTCCACAGGAACTCAGCCACTTGAATTTCAAGTTTGTGCCGTTCAGCCAAAAGGCATAGATCGGCTCTTGATCTTACTCATTTCATCATCGGAATATCGACGCCGTTGGCTTTGGCGAAAGTAATCGCCTCATCGTAGCCCGCATCGGCATGGCGGACGACGCCCATGCCCGGATCGCTGGTCAGCACCCGTTCGAGGCGGCGCGCCGCTTCCGGCGTGCCGTCGGCGACGATCACCTGTCCGGCGTGGATGCTGTAGCCAATGCCCACGCCGCCGCCATGATGGATGCTCACCCAGGTCGCCCCGCCGACGGCGTTGACCAGCGCGTTCAGCAGGGGCCAGTCGGCGATGGCGTCGCTGCCGTCTTTCATGCCTTCGGTCTCGCGGTTCGGGCTGGCGACCGATCCGCTGTCCAGGTGGTCGCGCCCGATGACGATAGGCGCTTTGACTTCGCCGCGCGCCACCATCTCGTTGAAGCGCAGCCCGGCTTTCGCCCGTTCGCCGTAGCCCAGCCAGCAGATGCGCGCCGGCAGCCCCTGGAAGACGATCTGCTCGCGCGCCATCGTGATCCAGCGGCGCAGGTGGTCGTCCTCCGGGAAGAGTTCAAGGATGGCGCGGTCGGTGGCATAGATGTCTTCCGGGTCGCCAGAGAGCGCCACCCAGCGGAAGGGACCTTTGCCCTCGCAGAACAGCGGGCGGATGTACGCCGGCACAAAGCCCGGATAGGCGAAGGCGTCGGCGACGCCGTGATCGAACGCCCGCTGACGCAGATTGTTGCCGTAGTCGAAGACGACCGCCCCTTTCGCCTTCCAGTCGAGCATCGCCTGAACGTGACGCGCCATCGAGTCCATCGCCAGCGCCCGGTAGGCGTCGGGGTCGCTGGCGCGCAGCGCGGCGGCGGCTTCGACGCTCATGCCCGCCGGAATGTACCCGTAGAGGACATCGTGCGCGCTGGTCTGATCGGTGACTACGTCCGGCACGACGCCGCGCGCCACCAGTTCAGGCAGCACCTCGCTGGCGTTGGCAACCAGCCCGATGGACTTCGGCATCGGCACGGCGAGCGCCTCTTCGACCCAGGTCATCGCCTCTTCCAGGTTGTCGGTGATGGCGTCGATCTGCTTCAGATTCAGTCGCCGCTCCGCCCGCCAGCGGTCCACCTCGACGAACAAGCCGACGCCCTCGTTCATGGTCACGGCAAGCGGCTGCGCGCCGCCCATTTCGCCCAGACCGGCGGTGACGACGAACTTCCCTTTCAACGATCCCCAGCCGTGCTGGCGCGCCAGCGCGCCGAAGGTCTCGTAAGTGCCCTGCAAAATGCCCTGCGTGCCGATGTAGATCCAGCTTCCCGCCGTCATCTGACCGTACATGATCAGCCCGTCGCGTTCCCAGCGGTCGAAGTTCGCCTGCGTCGCCCAGGCGGGGACGATGTTGCTGTTGGCGATCAGCACGCGCGGCGCGTCGGCATGGGTGCGGAAGACGGCGACCGGCTTGCCCGACTGAACCAGTAGGGTCTCGTCCGGATTCAGGCGGCGCAGGGCGTCGAGGATGGCGTCAAACGCTTCCCAACTGCGCGCCGCCCGCCCGCGTCCGCCGTACACGATCAGGTGATCCGGGTCGAACGCCACTTCGGCATCGAGGTTGTTTTGCAGCATTCTGTAGGCGGCTTCGATCAGCCAGTTCTTGCAGGTGAGCGCCGTGCCAGTGGGCGCTTTGATCGGGCGGGGGTGATCAGCCATAAGTCTTTTCTCCAGGAGGACTCAAACAACTACGCCGCATTTCAAGGAAGCACGCTGTCCTCACCCCTGCTGCGCTGCGCTTAGCTTCCCCTCTCCACTGCGTGGAGAGGGGACCGAGAGGTGAGGTCTAAGCCATGTCTCGCATCTTCTCAACGGACGAGCCGCCGGCTCGCCCCTACGGCACGTTGGTTGTAGGGGAGACCCGCCGGGTCTCCCGTGCCTTGATTTCTTTCGAGACTTCACTTTAGTGCGTTTGCAGACACACTTTGATTCTAGCGGTTCTTGTATTCCCAGAGAAAGGTCCAGAGGGCGGTCGCCGCCAGGCGGCTGGTACGGTCGTCGAGATCATGCGCCGGGTTGACTTCGGTGATCTCGAACAGACGAGTGCGTCGCTCCCTGCCGGCGGCGGCAGCGACGGCGCAGAATTCTTCAGCGGTGAAACCGAGCGGGTTCGGCGCGCTCACGCCCGGCGCGTCGGCGGCGCGCACCACGTCCATATCCAGCCCCCAGAAGATCACCCCTTCCACCCGCCGCGCCAGGATCGCCGTCAGATAGTTCTCGACGCCGAAGCGCCTCGCCTCGCTGGCGGAAAAGACGTTGACGCCGATGTCGATCAGCCATTGGCGGTAGGCAAGGGAATTCGCCTGCGGCTGGTAGCCGATCTCAAACAGGCTGAAGGGGTGCACAACCTTCTCAACGAGCAGCTGGCGATACGGCGTGCCGCTGTTGCGCACCGAGTCGGCGCGCACGTCGAAATGGGCGTCGAAGTTGAATGCCAGCACGGTATCGCGGGTCTCCATCGCCAGCGCCGAACAATCCGGATAGCTGGTGTCGTTGCCGCCGCCCAGGACGATCAGCATTTTGCCATCGCGGAGCACCTGGCGCACCACTTCGCGGTGGCTGTCGTGGGTCGCTTCCAGCGTGGCGTGAATCTTGGTATTGCCCAGGTCAAACAGGCGCAGACCGGGAACGTCGATGCAGCGGTACAAGGCGCGGCGGATGGCATCAGGCGCATCCTTCGCACCCGGACGACCGCGATTGCGCCGCACACCGTCATCCTGTGGCAGCCCTAAGAGGACGACTTCGGACAACCCGTAATCGACGGGAAGCGAAAGCGCAGTTTCACCTAAACGCGGATCATTTGTGTCGCCACGGCGGTAGAAGAGGTCGGCATCGGGGCGCGTGGTCTCCTGAAACAGGTTCACAGGGCTATCCTTTCGCCCGGACAAAGGATAGGGAGTACACCTTTCCCAGTATTATAACACATCTCGGACTAAGACACCTGCCAGCGTCGGCAGTTGCTCCTGCCGGCGGGCGGTGACGCCACAATCCGATTTTCGATGATGGGATAGCATGCTTGATGCTCTATAATCATAGTCGGCGTTCGTAATCGGACAAGAACCATCATGGTGCGTGAGGAAGAGTCCCAGATCATCAGCGCGCTGCGCGCCGGCGACGAAGCGGCTTTCATGCGCCTCGTCGAGTCCTATCAAGGATCGCTGGTGCGGGTGGCGGCAATGATCATCGGTGACGCCGAGGTGGCGCAGGAGGTCGTCCAGGAGACCTGGATCGCCGTCCTGAAGGCGCTGCCCACCTTCGAGGGACGCTCCTCGCTCAAAACGTGGATCTTCACCATCCTGATGAACCGCGCGCGTACCGCCGCCCGCCGCGAGGGGCGTTATGTGGGGCTGGTGCTGGAAACGGACGAGTCCGGCGATGATCAGCACACCGTCGCGTCCGATCGGTTTCATCCGGCGCACACCGGAGTCGAGGCGCATGGGTGGGTCACGCCGCCGCGCAGTTGGGAAGAGATGCCGGAACAGGTTTTCCTGAGCGGCGAGGTCCGCCGGCTGATTCACAGCACCATTGACGCGCTTCCGCAGCAGCAGCGGGAGGTCATCACCCTGCGCGATGTCGAAGGCGTCGGCGCCGAGGAAGCCTGTAATATCCTGGGCGTGAGCGAGTCCAATCAGCGCGTTCTGCTGCACCGTGCCCGTTCGAAGGTGCGGCGGGCGCTGGAAGCCTATCTGGGCGAATGACAGGTCGCATCATGGATGAAGTTCGTATGCCGACATGCGAGGAGATGGTCGAATTCGTGACGGACTATCTCGAAGGCACGCTTCCCGAAGCGGACCGCCTGGGGTTCGAGGCGCATCTGCGCCTGTGTGTGGGCTGCCAGCATTACCTCGATCAGATGCGCCGGACGGTCACGGTGACTGGCGCGCTCGCCGACGAGACTCAGGATGCGATCAGCCGTGAGGCGCTGCTGATGGTCTATCGCGCCTGGCTTAAAGAGCGCGATTCGTCCTGATCGCGCTCAGGAAATCGCTAAAAACTCCGTCCCCGCTGGCGCGGGCGGCGTTAGCGTCGCTTGCAATCGACGCTAAAAAGCTGTAATCTCCGCATCCGTCAGGTTCCTGTACCCTACTAAGGATTGAACACGGTCATGAGCGAGAAGTTCAAAGCGCTATATGAGAGACAGCTGGCGATCCTGGCGGAAAAGGATCACGTCCGCCTGATCGACGAGAACTACACCGCCGACGCGCAGCTTCTCGGCTACACCACCCACATCGTCGGCGCGGACGCCCTGAAGGAATACTTCAAGGGTTACATCGCGCATCTGGGTTATCTGAAGCTGATTTCGACCGATAAGTACGCCGAAGGCAACGACTCCATCATGTTCGAAGCGCATGTCGAGACTGCCGGCGGCATCGCCCATGTCTACGACGTTTTCGTCCTCCGCGACGGGCGCATTTCGCACCATTTCACCGGGCTGCTCAGCTTCACCCCCAACAGCCAGAGCTGATCGCCCACCG
>JAEURA010000270.1 GCA_016789005.1 Anaerolineae bacterium | reverse complement strand
GCGGGGAATCGGCAAATTCGCCGGAGCCAGGAAGGAACAGGTGTCGATCAGCCCAGTGAGCGCCCCGTTCTGGCGGCAGATAGCGTTCACCTCGAAGCCCAGGCTGTCCCCCCGGTAGACGCTGCTCCGCAGCAGTTGCAGGCTCGCCAGCGAGGTGTGACGCGGGACGCCGGCGAGATGAAGGCGGGTATCCTGCCCCTCAATGACCAGCATCAGGTCGCTGCCCCGCTCGTCAATCGCCATCACCCGTCCCCAGACGAATGCCGGCTCGATGTCGCGCAGTTCATCTTCCTGAACGTCGTCGTGCGCCTCGTACAGCTCGATCAGGCTGTGTGTGCATGGAAAATGAGAGGCGTACGGCTCGACCCCCTGCGTGCGAAGCTTTTGAGCGCGAAGCATGAGAACGTTGTCGGACGAGTCCTGAATATTCTGCTGCATGATTTCCTGATCCCATTCCCTATTTCGTCATCTTAAGCAAACCATGACAAACGTCAGCGAATCGTCCTGAGATCGTCCCAACCCTGAACCTGGGACAGAAGATTGCGATACCATAGTCTGCCGATAGCTGATTCAAGGGTGCAGCGATGACTCCATCTGTGCGCGTCAGTCTCCTCCGGCAACATCCCGAAGTCACCATTGCGGGTGAAAAACGAAAACTCGACCGACAGGTCTTGAACCTTCTGATCCTGATCGCCGATCAGGGGGAGTCGGAATATCTGCGCGATGATCTGATTCGCACCTTGTACGGCACAGCGCCAAACGCCCGCGATTCCTTCCGCAGAAAGACGCTCTACGAGCTGCGCCGCCAGCTTCCAGACGACGTGCTGGAAGCCGATCGCAACGATCTCGTCCACCTCCGGCGCGCAGCGATGTGGGTGGACAGCGTAGAATTTGCCGAACGCGCCAACGCCCTGCTCAGCCAGCCGCCCCCCCTTGACGAAGCGGGATTGGACGCCGCGCAGGACATCCTTGCGCTTTACAAGGAACCCTTTCTGCACCACTTCCAGGAAAATGAAGGATCGGCGCAGTTCGCCGCCTGGCTGCGGGACCGTCGTCAGGAACTCACCGCGCTCTATCACCAGCTGCTCGACCGGGTGACGCGCTTCTGCCTGAGCGACGAACGGCGCTGGGGCGAGGCACAGCGCCGCGCCGAAGAGTGGCGACGCAGCCCAGGCTCCAGCCTGAGACCGCTCCAGTTCCTCATCTGGCTGAGCGCCCGGCAGCGCGCCGATTCGACCAGCGCCTACCTCGCCGAACTGCGCCGGCGTGAAGAGGCTGGCGAAATCCCGCAGGGACCGACCTGGGAACAATGGGATCGCGCTGTCCGGCAGAATCAACTCCTGCCGCTGAGGCTGCTGCTGCCCGATGCGCCTTCGCCCCGACCGGCTCCGCCGCCGACCGCTGGCGATGTCGAACGCGGGGAAATCCTTGACCAGCTGATCGCCTTGCTGGTCTCGCCGCAAAAACTGCCGGCTTTCGGGCTGGTCGGGCTTCCCGGCAGCGGCAAGACCGAGCTGGCGCTGCTCGCCATACGCCGCCTGAGCGAGCAGCATCCCGATATCAGGATCGTGCGGGTGGAACTCCCGACGCAGATGGATTACGAGGTGGTGACCAACAGCCTGCTCACCGGGCTGGGGCGGCAGGACCTCCTCCCGCTCGATTACAGCAGCAAACGCCAGCGCCTGCGGCAGATCGCGCAGACGCCGCATCTCGTCGTTGTGGTGGACGAGGGCTACTCGCCGCATCTGGCGGACCCTGAAGTCCTGAAAACGCTGCTCGACCTCCTGGCAGGGGCGCGCCTGATGCTGGTCGCCCGCAGCCTGCCCGGTTTCGATCATCTGCCCGTTGAACTGTCCGGGCTGACCGAGACGCAGACGCGAGATTTCCTGATCCGCCGCCTGGGCTGGCTGGCAGAAGCCGACGACGCCGACCTTCACGCGCTGGCAGTGCGCACCCTGGGGCTGCCGCTGATGCTGACCCTCATCGTCAGCGGCTTGAGGAGCCAGCGCGGTCGGCTGCCCAGCCTGCTGCATCACCTTGACGCCAGTGCAGCGCCGGATTCCGCCGCCCACAGCATCTTCATCATGTACGACCGTGTCCTGGAATGGCTGTGGCAGTACCTCACCACGAACGAGAAAAACATCCTCTTCGCCATCAGCCTGTTCGCCCCGGAAGCGGGCGTGACGGCGTCGGCGCTGGACGCCGTCCTGCGCGGAATCGCCCAGACTCACATCCCTGGACGCCTGCGTCAGCTGGTGGAAATGCGGCTGGTCAAACAGATCGAGACCCCTTCCGACGAACCGCGCTTTTCGCTGCATCCGATCGTGCTCGACTTCGTGCGCCGGCGCAGCGACTCCCCCAGCGCTTACGCGCGCCACATTCGACAGGCGTTCGTGCGCTACGAACTGGACCAGGTGCGCATCGATGCCGATCAGCGGCTTCGCCTGGAAGAACTGGAACCGAACATCCTGCTGATGCTGGAGATGGTGATCCTCAGCGATCATTATCAGAACCTGCAAGACAGAGCGGTTGAGGCGCTGCACCGGCTGTACGAGTATTTCGAGGGGCGGGGGCTGTACAGCAAGACCTTCGCGCTCCTGACGCATGTTCGGGATCATCTCGACCTGGCGCAGCCTCTTCGCCTGCAAACGCTGTTTTACATCGGCAAGCTCGCCAAGTATCAGGCGAAATTCGACGCAGCGCTGGAGGCATTCGCCGGCGCGCTGGCGATTGCCCAGCGGATGGACAAGACCGAGCGCTACGGATCGCTGCTCTTCCACATCGGCGACGCGCAGATTCAATCAGGCAGCTATGCCGACGCGCTGACGAGCCTCGAAGAGGCGGCGCGCTGGGCGCAGTCCGCCGATCAGCCTCAGCTCCTGTACGCCATCTGGTCGAACGTCGCCGTCTGTCACTTCTACCAGGGCGACTACGCCCGCGCCCTGGAGCAGTACAGGTGGATCGCCGAGCAGATCGGCGGCGATTTCGACGCGCTGCCGGACAGCCTGAAGCCGATCGCCCAGTATCTTCAGAATGCCATCGGCGCGACCCTGCTCGGCATGAACGCCTATGCCGAGGCGCTGCCCTACTTTCAGCGCAGCCTCGCGCTCGCCAACAGCCTGGGGCGTCAGGATCAGATCGCCTATTCGTACCTGAACCTGGGGGCTGCCTATCATTCATTGAAGGCATACGCCGCCGCGCAGGACAGTTTTGCCCAGGGACGGGCAATTGCCGAGCGAATCGAGCATACACCCCTGATCGCCGACTTCACCTGGAACCAGGGCGCGCTCGCCTCCTCGCAGATGCAGCATGACCGCGCCTTCATGCTGCTGCGCCAGTCGCTCATTCAGATAGAGGACAACCACCTCACCATCCAGAAGCCGCATGCCCTCAACTTCCTGGCGAAAGCCTACCTGCGCTTTGAGCGCGCCGACCTGGCGGAGAAGTGCTTCCTGATGGCGCTGCGCGTCCCCGGCGTTTCGCTGTCCCAGTCGGCGCACGCCCTGTGCGGGCTGCTGCTGAGCGCTCTGATGACGACGGATATTATTGGCGATGACGATGTGGAAACGACGCTGACAGCGCTGGAAGTCCTGAAACCGCTCATCCCTGTGCGCTCGCTGGCGTTATTCGCCCTGCCGCCCGGCGATGCCGCCGCTCACCTGGATCGAGAAGCTGCCGCCCTTCAGCACGAACTGGATCACCTGCCGACGCTGGCGCGCTATCGCGTCGTCGAGGCGCTGACCTACTGGCTGAACGAACGGGGCGCGGCATCGGATGCGAACGCGGCGGGGAGGGCAGACTCCCGCCTGCCCTCCTGATGGGGTGCGTCTCAGATCAACAACCGGGGCAGGGGCACGTGCCAGGATTTCCGGGGCAGGCGTGGGTCGGAGCGACGGGAGCCGTGACCAGGAACGCGGCGACGAACAGCACCAGCAGCGCTTTCACGAACTTAGACATGATTCATCCTCTCAGCTCAAAGCGAGTTGTTCGACCGGGGGTCGGGGTGAGTTGACTCGGCGGCGCGAGGGGATGTAGCATCGTAAGATGCTTCCGGCACTCGCCCGGCGGCATTCGGGAATGTGCGTCCTCGGCAGGGGCTACTTGGCGGTGCAGCCTGCCGGGGACACACCCGTTCGTGGGTCTTCAGGAGGATCACGGGGTCGCCGTGCCGTCATCGCGCTTCTCCTTTCCACCGGTGGTCGTTCGATGTTCCGCGATGCTAGGGCGTGTCTGCAAACCCAGTTTTCACACAACCTCACCCCCTGCCCCTTTCCAATTGGAGAGGGGCGGTTGAGCGCAGCGAAACGGGGTGAGGTGAGCAGTTTGCAGACAGACCCTAAAAACATCTGATAGCATCATGTCACCAACCGGTATGCGCAGGAACGGAATCTATTCGCATTTTTCCCCGAAGGTCTTAGGGGATCGTCCAGAGGTCAGCACAGGTCGGCAGAGTTCGCCGCTTAAG
>JAEURA010000261.1 GCA_016789005.1 Anaerolineae bacterium | reverse complement strand
CGGCGGCGGGGCGACGCGTTCCACCGTCACCAGGTCGCGCAGGAAGGTGATCGCTGCGATGCTCTCCGGCGAATCCAGGTAGCCGCTGGCGGTCGTGCCATCCGGCGAGATGACGTCGCTGCCCGCCTGCCACACGCGGTACAGCCACTCGAACGTCCACTTGCGCACGCGGAATCCCCACTGCGTCACGTTTTCCGGGTCGAAGTTCGGGCTGGCGGCGTTGTTGCCGTTGCCGTCGAGCGTCACCTGTTTAGCGATCTCGACGAAGTCTTCCCAGGTCCAGCCTGCCTGCGGGGGTTCGACGCCGGCGCGCTCAAACGCCAGGGTATTGTAGTAGATGACCATCGGCGTGAAGTCGTTCGGCACGCCGTAGATCGGTCCGCCTTCTTCGCGCTGGTGAATCGCCAGCGTGGACGGGAAGAAGCGGTCCAGGTTGAATTCCGGCACGAGCGCCGTGCACTCGTTCATATCCAGGACGTAACCGGCATCCACCAGACGGGCGAGCGTCGAGGCGTCCTGATTCCACACGTCAGGGGCGGTCCCGGCGGCGAGATCGACCAGAAGCTGTGTGTCGAACTCCGGCGGGGTCTCCAGGGCGTTGACGGTTACGCCGGGGTGGCTCTCCTGGAAACCGGCGATGAAGGCTTTGTAGGCTTCGTCGAGCGGCGTGCCCTGTTCTTCCAGCGGCACGACGAAGCCGACGACGTTCAGCGTCACGTCTTGAGCGCTGACGCTCCCGATGACTACCAGCAGGAGCAGGATGGTGAGAAGCGAGAACAACCGGATGCGTGAAGACATTGCAGAACCTCCTGAAACATAAAGAACACTCACGGTGAAGCTGAAGCCGAAAAAAGTGTGACTGCGCGCCTCCTTTCACCAGGACGAGCAGCGGCGCTCAACGCAGCACGGCGCGGGCGCGTTCTGCGCCCCACAGGCAGACCCGCCACAGATCGGCGACAGGAACATGGGTGTGGGGCAGGGTATGCAGGTAATTCGGCGGACCATACTCCGGCGTGAAAGTCAGAACCGGCGGGCCTGCCTGCTCGTGGGCACTGCGGATCGCCTGCCACTGGCGTTCATGCCAGGCAAGCTGGGCGGCATATTCCGGCGCAGCGGGATCAGGAACCTGGGGTCCTTCTTCGTATCCCACCCGCCCGTGAATGTGGACGGCGCGGCGGTTCGCCAGCGCCAGGGCGTCCGCCTCGTCGTCCGGCAGGCGCTCGCAGACGTTGACCCAATGGCTGTAGTCGGCGGTGATGCGCAGCCTTTCGAACTGCCGGAGAAAAGCCGCTGTTGTCCAGGGAGTGAACAGGATGCGTCCACGGTGGGTTTCGTGACCGACCGGCACGCCGATCTGCGCTTCGACGCGCAGCGCCTCTTCAAAGAAGGCGGCGGCTTCCTGCGCCGACATGTTGTCCCGACCGCTGTGCAGGTTGATACGCACCGGGTCGAACGCCGCAAGCGCGCTCAGAGTCGGCTCAATCTCGTCCTTTTGCGCGATGAGCGCGCCGACGATCAGCTTTTGCCCGTGATCGGCGGCGAGCTTTATCATCTCCTGGCGAGAGATCGTCCACTGACTGGGCCACAGCTCGAAGCCGTCATAACCCGCCGCCGCCACCCGTTCCACCTGTTCATGAAGTGGACCAGTCATCCCCCAGAGGGCGCGAAAGACGAGGAGCTGCATGGCTATTTCTCCAATTCCAGATCAGAGTAGGCGAAGGCGCTGCATAACAGACGGTAATTGTCGGACTGCTCGCCGGCGTCGATGTTGAGTTCGTCGGCATACTCTGGATCATGCTCGGCGCTCCCGGAAAGCACGCGAGTCAGGCAGGATCGGCAGGTCCCACTGCGACAGCTGTACGCCATGAGCACGCCCGTCCGCTCAGCGGCTTCCAGGATCGTTTCATCCTGTTCGACGGTGAACCGCGCGCCGCTCTTAGCGAGAGTCACGGTGAAGGTCGCCACGCCTATAACGCCTTCAAGACCTCTTCGTCTGCCACCACCGGCGCCCACTGGATGTCCAGGTGGTCATCCGCTATTTCGAGCAGCATCGCGGCGATCACGTCGTAGAGACGGTCGAAGTAGGGCGCGAGTTTGGCTTCCTGAAGGTCTTTGTGTTCGACGACGAAGCGGGCGACGGTTTCGCGGGCTTCGTCGGTCAGCCGGGTCATCTCCTCCTTGCCCGCGTTGCTGTCGCCCAGCAGATGGCGCAGCCAGGTGTAGCCGTAGCTGACGTGAATGGCTTCGTCCGCCCAGTCGAAGTCCATATCCTGGGCGCTGCCGTCGTCGAGCGCCGATTCCAGAATCCTGAGTTCAACCTGCTTGGTCCCGGCGCGCAGCAGCCCCTCTTCATAGAAGTGGAGCAGCGCAAGGCGCTGAATGGGAGGCATAGGTCCCATCGCGTTGTACAGCGCGTTGCCCCAGGGAATCAGGTCTGGAACATCCCATCCCCACCCTTCCAGCGCTCGGAAGCCCATCGTGCTGTGACGGGCTTCGTCCCACGCCCAGCGCGCCAGATCGAGGTAGAAATCCCAGGGCTGATTGTCGAAGTCCCACATCGACGCCGCCACGACTTCCGCCGCCCAGATCTCGTTGAAATGGCTGATGGCGGACCAGACCTGCATGGCGACGCGCTTATCCAGCGATTCGATGCGCTGCCAGGCTGTGCGCCCTTCGACATCGTATTTGTTCTCATGGGGCAGATGAAACAGCGCCGGTCGCCAGCGGCGGTCACGTTCGACGCTGCGACCGATAGTGTAAGCAGGACGTGCGGCGAGCAGGTGCTCTGCCGGTTTGGGGGTGGGCGGCTCCAAGCCGGAGATTCCGCCGAAACTGGCGCAAACCTGACGCAGATAGTCCTGCCATTCGGCGCTGGCGTCGAACAGACCAGGACTCACCTGGCTGGCAAGCGCCCTCATCCGCGCGATCTGCGCTTCGATGTCGGCAATGATGTGCTGGAGAATGGCGACGGTCGGAGCATCGTCGAGCGCATCGGTCAGTTCAATGTACCCGCGATAAGCGCGCAGCAGTTCCGGGAGGAGCGCCCCGTAAACCCCGGCGATGAATTCCTCTGCGTTCGCGCCTTTGGCGCATTCCGCCACCAGCGCCAGCATATCAGGGTGGTGTTTCTTGTCCACGTCGCGGCGCGGATAGCGCAGTTCCAGGATACGGGTGCGCAGCGCATCGGCGTGGCGCGACGCTTCCCACATGTCCTGGGCAAGCTGACGTTTGTAGTCCCACTGGCTGGTATCGACAAAGCGGGCTGCCAGCGTGCGCATCAGATGGCGTTCGACCGCGTAGCAGCGATTGAGGTAATGGGAAGCATTCTCGACGCGAGCATGGGCGTGGGCGGCGCGACTGGCTGGTAAGACTTTCACCATCTTGACCTCATCCAAACTCGGCAATTAACCTAAAGGACTGTACATGTTCTGTACAATGTTTAGAACAAGTTTAGACGGATGCAGGCATCGCTGTCAAGGAATCATCGGTTTTCTTGACAGCCCGCACGGCAAACACTACACTAAAGTCGAATTATATAGACATTCCCTGTGAAGTGTTTCAGACCTTTGCGCCGCAGCGCACCAATCGTCATTGACCATGTGACCGCGCAAAGAACAACCTTTATGGAAAGGAGCATCGATGGCGTGACTCGCTGAACATCTTCCAGACGCGGGGATCATGAATGCCAATAATTCATACCTCTCAAGCCAGTCTGTACATCACTTGCGCAAATACAGTTGCATGGAGGGCGTTTTACTATGCAGCACCGTAAATGGACTCTTTCGTTCCTCGCAGTTTTCACCGTCGTCAGCCTGATCGTCTCGATGCTCAGCTTCGCTGTCGTGTCAGCCCAGGATAAAACCCTGATCACGCTGGGTTCGTGGGACGATGAAAACGGCAACCAGCGCCATCTGGCGGTGATCGCCGACTTTGAAGCGCAGTTCCCGAACATCGATGTGGAGATTCAGCCGAATCCGGGCGGCGACTGGCACAGCCGTATCCTGACGCTGATCGCCTCTGGCGAACTGCCGGATGTCTACATGGTCGATTCCAGCTACATCCCGCTCTACGTGGAATCGGGTGGTCTGACCAATCTGCGCCCGTTCGTCGAGGGTGAAACTGGTTTTGACCCCGCCGAAGTCTTCTATCAGTCAGTCTACGAAAACGGCTTCTATCAGGGCGATCCCTACGTGCTGGCGAAGGACTACAGCACGGTGGCGATATACGCCAACAAGGCACTCCTGGACGCCGCCGGCATCGAGATGCCCGAGCAAGGCTGGACCTACGACGATCTGCTCGACGTGGCGATGCAGCTGACGGTGGACGCCAACGGCAACAACGCCGCCAGCCCCGACTTCGACCCGACCAACGTCGTGCAGTGGGGTATGGATCATCGTGGTGACTGGTGGCGCGGCTTCCAGAGCGTGGTTTACTCGTTCGGTTCGCACACCATCAGCGATGACGGCACGACGCTGGAGGGCTATTTCAACAGCGAAGGCACGATTCAGGCGTTGGAGTGGATGCGCGACGCAGTGCACGTTTACCATGTCGCCCCGACCAGCAACTACATCAGCTCGCTGCCCGGCGGCGTGATGCCCGAATTCCTGGATGGTAAGATCGCGATGGTCTTCGGCATGGGTCCCTGGTTCCTGGGCATGCTGGAAGAACAGCCTGGCTTCGAATATGCCATTCTGCCGATGCCGACCGGTCCAGGTGGACATCACGGCGCGGTCTGCTGGGCGGGCTTTGGTCTGGCGCCCAACAGCGAGAATCCTGAAGAAGCATGGCTGCTCCTGAAGGCGCTCGGCACAGACATCGGTCAGCGTCAGTATGGCGAGCATGCGCTTTCCTCCATGCCGGTCATGATGGAATCCAAGCAGGATCACCCGTTCTGGGGCACGTTCCTCGACGAGGTCGAATATCTGGATGCGCTGGATGACCTGAAGAACCCGTATTATCTCCAGTGCGTGGGCACGCCCGCCGGCTCGGAGATCACAGCGGTGCTGTTCGGCGAGGAAGGCGCGGATGTGGATGTTGCCGCGCTGGTCAACGAGCGGATGCCCGAATATCAGGCATGCATGGAACAGCAGTAGCCTGATTCCGTCGGCGCTGAAAGACTTGTAGGCTTCACGCTGTTTCAGCAGGGGCATGGCGAGCCGTGCTCCTGCTGAAACGGTTGTTTTTGGGTAGGTTCTGTTCGAGCAGGCGGCGGTCCTCGCTTTGCAGGTATCCTGGTGGGTCTTTGTGAGAGGGACTATGGCGGCTCGGCTGCGTCCATTTGCGAACATGAGCGCTTCCGCCCGGCGCGAAGCGATCACCTTCTATATCCTTATTTCTCCCTGGCTGCTGGGGTTCATCATTTTTATCGCTTACCCGATGGTGCGCTCGCTTTATCTGGCGCTCACCCAGTACCAGATCGGGCGTGAGCCGGTCTTCGTCGGCTTCGACAACTTCTCCCGGCTCTTTCAGGATCCCGATTTCTGGCAGTCGCTCCGCGTGACCGGGCTGTACGTCCTGGGCAGCGTCCCCGG
>JAEURA010000197.1 GCA_016789005.1 Anaerolineae bacterium | reverse complement strand
TGCTGGAACTGTACCAGCTCCCCGGCACGGAAGGCGCGGAGGCTGCCGCGCGGTCCGACGGGCATATCGACCATGTGGCGCTGGATGTGACCGACATCGACGCCGCCTTCGCCGCCGCGCGGTCGATGCGCCTGGACCTGCTTCAGGATGCGCCGGTGTTCCTGCCGTTCTGGGAAAAGGGTATCCGCTACTTCATCGTGCGCGGACCGGACGGCGAAAGAGTCGAGTTCTGCGAGCGGCTGAAAACCTAACGTTGCGGTCCCGTTTCATGCGCCGTTCATCATCGCCCTCTACACTATGCTGCATCGTGAAGCGCAGTTCGACGGACACCTTCCTTTGACCGACACTCTTATGCGCCGGCTGGCACGGCTGCTGATCGTCGCCTTCAGCCTGATCGCCATCGGCGCGCCGCCCGCCGCCGCGCAGACCAACCCGGTCGGCGGCAAACCGCTGATCCTGCCGATGGAACAGCCGCCCGGACCGGCGACCTGGCTGCTCGGTCAGCCATACGGCAACACCATCGGAGCGTTCCTGCGCGGCGACGAGTGGTATCGCGCCGGGCAGCGCCTTCACTTCGGTCTCGATTTCCCCATGCCCTGCGGCACGCCGCTGGTCGCCGTCGGCGATGGCGACGTGCTGTTCGCCGACGACATGGGCTTCGGCTCCGCACCCCACAACCTGCTGATCCGCCACGACGCCGGCGTGGTCTCGCTCTACGGTCACCTGCTGGAACCACCGCTTGTGCGTCCGGGGGAGCGAGTCAGCCAGGGCGACCGGGTCGGCTACTCCGGCGACCCGGACCTGACCTGCACGTCTCGCCCGCACCTGCATTTTGAACTGCGCTCGCTCGACTACCAGACGACTTTCAACCCCGTCGCCTACATCGACGCTAACTGGCACATGCTGGCATCGATTGGATCGTTCAGCAGTCCGCTGTTTCAGCAGGACCTCGACAATGCCCGCCGCTGGATGAGCCTTGACGATCAGCCGGACGTGCGCTTCGGCGGGGCGGCGCTCAACCTCTACGCCGCGCCCTACCCGGATTTTCGCGCCGGCACGCCGCCTGAAAACCCGCCGCCGGCGCGCGCCGCCCTGACCCTCCCAGCGACCGCCAGCCTGCGCCGTCTGACCTTCGATGGCTGCTGCGCCGGGGCGTGGTGGAGCGCGCTGCGCGCCGACCGGCTGTACACCATCGACGGCGCGCCGGGGCAGCGGGCGGCGATCTTCTACTGGGATGTGGGCGAAAGTGCCGCCTTCGGGCTGGAAGGTGCAGCGCCGCCGCCCTTCACCTCCGCCGACGGCGCGGTCGTCATCGTCCCGCTGAACGATCAGGCGTTCACCCTGGAATACGCCGACGGCTCCGAGACGACCGTCAGCACCGGCGGCAGCTTCCCCTCGCTCAGCGCCGACAACTCCCGGCTGTTCTACGCCGTCAGCGGCGGCGCATCAGAGACGGTGGACGAACCGCCGGAGACGCTGATCGGCGTGGCGAACGCCGACGGAAGCGACGCCCGCGTGGCGGCTGCGCTCACCGGCGGATCGGCGCGCTGGCTGGATGATCGGCGTCTGCTGCTGACGGCGCGCGAGGAGCTGAACACCCGGCTGACCGTGCTGGACGCGGAAAGCGGCGAATCGTTCGACCTGGGGCGGTGGGAGCGGCTGCGCGGGTTGAGCATCGCCCCCGGCGGCGGGCGGCTGCTGTTCTACCGCACCACCCAGGGCGATCCGGCGGCGGCGGGGGTGTACACCATCGAGACGCGCGCCGGCGCGGCTGCCGAGCGCCTGCCCTGGTTCGGGGCGTGGCGCTGGCGTGACAGCAGCTCCGTCTACTATCTGCCCTTCGAGCCGGACTCGCCGGCGCATCGTCTGCACCTCTACCACCTGCCGACGGGCGAAGATCGGGCGCTGACCGACCCGGCATCGCAGCCCTTCCTGGTCGCCAACGGCGACTGGTCGGTCTCCACCGACGGGACGCGCATCGCCTTCCTCAACGCCCTGGACTCGACCACCTGGCTGATCGAGACCGGCTGATCGGTCACTCTTCGCCCTCTTTGCAGGGCAGGTAGTCGAATTCCGCGCCATCGAGCCGACGCGGCGGGAGCGATGGCGCGCGCAGATCGACGGCGGAGGGGACGATGCCGATGTCGTCGAACGCCGCAACCAGCGTGTGGTTATCCAGCCAGGCGTACAGCCCTTTCCCTTCAATGTCCGTCGAGGTGATGATCATATCTTCGATCACCGGCTCCCCGGTGGGGGTGAAGACGCTCATCTTGACGGAAAAGTCGGTGTAGGTGCCATGCTCGATGACGTAGCGCTCGTCGGGCGACCAGTCCACCAGACGCCAGTTGCGCCAGTGGCTCTTCACGAGGGTCGCCTCGCCAAAGACCTCGTACAGCGTGAACGAATCCAGGACGTCGGCAGGCGTGCCGAGGGCGATGTAACGCCCGCTGGGGGACCATGCCATCTTCGTCTCCTCTTCGGCGACCCGGATCGTGGCGAGGCTCCTGAAATTGAGCGCATCCAGCACCTCGAGGCGCGTCTGCGGAAAGCCGTAAGTCACCGCGATCAGGCTGCGGTCCGGCGAGACGGACAGACTGGGCAAGATGAGGGAAGAGACCCGGTTTTCGACCACGCTGTCGAAGCCGGTGATCGCGTCGTGAACTGCCAGCGTGAATTCCCCCGTCGCCTGATTCTCGGCAAGCCGAACCAGGCTGTAACGCGGGTCGGGATGATAGTTTGAGGCATATTCCCGCCCACTGTGCACCGGCAGGCGGGTTCCGTCCGCCAGCCGGATGACGCTGCGCACCGAAAACCCACCGCTGGTCGTGCAGGTCTCCGCTTCCAACGCCGGCAGCCGGCAGGGGACGCGCCGCAGAATCCCGCCCGTCTGAACGACGCCTCGTTCGCGCCAGTTCCTCGCAGCAGGCGCGAAGGTCCAGAGCGCGCCGGTGTAAGACGCCGTCACCAGCGTACTGCCGTCGCCAGACCAGATGAGGCTGAAAGGATCGAGCGGCAGGGCGACCTCCGTTGGCGCAGCGCCTTCGGGGGCGGTCAGGTCGTAGAGGAACAGCGCGTTCCCCTGCCCGGTATTCTGGTCGGGCACGACCGCGACCTGTCTGCCGTCGGGCGAAAGCGCCCAATTTTCGACGCCCTGGTGAATGATCCGGGTTTCCCCTGTCTTCAGATCGATCACGCTCAGATCGTCGGTGAGCATGACAGTCGGCGCGCTGAGGATCAGACGATCTTCATCGAGCCATGCGTAGGACGGTCCCATCCCTTCGTAGAAGAATCCGGCGCTGGTCTCCAGGACGGGAGTCCCGTCGCTGCGAAAGAGGTTGAATGAGAAGCTGAAATCGCTGCTGGGCGAGTAGATGATGACGTAGGAGTCGTCGGGCGAGAAGGCGGCTGACGCGCGATTGCTGTTGAAGGGGCTGACCAGAGGCGTCAGCGCCGGCGTCTGCAGGTCCAGCAGCGCCGCCTCGACGCCCTCGCCGCCGAAGACGATGAATCGGCTGGACGGCGACCAGGTGATGTGAGGGTTCGCCACGCCGACCCGGCGCTGGTCGATCACGTCGAGCGTGCCGGCGTCGAAGAGCAGCGCCTGCGTCTCGCCGTTCACCCTTCCCGCGATGGCGATGCGGCTCCCATCCGGCGACCAGGCGAAGTTCGGCAGTCCCGCGAACAGCGCCGGGATCGCCGACGACGCCGTCCTGCCGCTGTCGGCGTCACGAACGACCAGAACATACGCTCCCTCAGCGCCGCCGCTGCTTTCCAGGGTGGCAAGTCGTGTCGAATCTGCCGACCATGCCAGGTCCACCAGCGCACGACCGGCGAGAGTTTGCGTCCGCCCGGTCGGGAATTCGGTCAGGATGAGGGGAAAGCCGCCTTCGGTCGATGCATCCAGGGTGACGGCGAAGCGCCCATCGGGGCTGTGATAGGCGTGGGTCGTCTCTGAGGGGGGAGGCGCGAGGTAGGAGCGCAGCGAACCGCTTGAGATGTCGAAGACGGTGCGCAACCGCTCGACATAGGGCGCGTAAAACTCGACGCAGTCTTCCCCAGCCGCCGCCTGGATGGGCAGCCGCGCCGCGATGCCAAGGATCAGCATGAGCAGCCCGATGACTCCTGATCGAAGGTGCTTCATGGCGTTGATTCCGTTGGTCTTCAGGTGCAGGCAATTGCGTCCAGCATACACCCATTCTGGATCGGCGCGGGAAGAGGAGGGGCGATTCTTGAGCATGTCTGCAAACCAGGTTTTCACACAACCTCACCCCCTGCCCCTCTCCAATTGGAGAGGGGCGGTTGAGCGCAGCGAAACGGGGTGAGGTGAGCCGTTTGCAGACAGACTCTAGCGTCGCGCCTGGCGGGGGTCGA